>LJCR01000103.1 GCA_001399705.1 Kouleothrix aurantiaca | reverse complement strand
TTATAGAACAGGTTGCGGACGGAGACCGTCGTGCCATACTCGCGCGCGGCGATGGCTGTCGATTGGACTTCGCCGCCGGCGACGCGCAGCTCCACCGCCTCATCAGCGCCTGTAGCGCGCGTGACACAGATCACCTGCGCGACGGCGGCGATCGCCGCCAGCGCCTCACCGCGGAAGCCCAGTGTGCCCGATCCCGGGTACGCCGCGCCGCCAGCTTTGCTCGTCGTGTAGCGCTCGAAGGCCATGGCCACGTCGCCGGCTGCGATCCCGCAGCCATTATCCGCGACCGTCACCTCTCGCAGGCCGCCGCCCGTGATGCTCACGGCGATCCGCGTCGCTCCGGCATCGAGCGCATTGTCGAGCAGCTCGCGCGCGACGCTGGCCGGCCGATCGGCGATCTCGCCGGCGCGAAGCTGGTCGGCCACACGCTGTTCGAGCCGCTTCATGGTCGGCGTAGGCTGCTCCGGCAGGCGCTGCCGCGCGCTTAGCATGTGACGTGAAGCTGGGCAAGCGGCTCGGCCGATTCGAGCGCGCGCGGCTCCAGCGTTACCGCCAGGCCGAGCGTCTCCAGCACGATCTCCCAGCGCTCGCGCGCGGTGCTGATCATCTGGATCAATTGCTCGTGTCGGCACTCGTTGCCGCACCGCGCCGCGGTGCAGCCGCAGCCAAGGCCGGGGTGAACCAGGTAACAGCGCCGCGCGGTCGACGACGACGCTACATACCAGGCGCCATGCGGCAGCTCCAGCGGTGGCCGCCGCATGCTTTTCGGGAGCACAAGCTCCCATCCCTGCGGCACCCGGTCCATCGGCCGCATCCCGAGGTTAAAGTCGGCCAGCGCGTTCTCGATCGCCCTGGCGCCGCGCATGTCGCCGTGCTCGCGTGCCGCGGCCCGCAGCGCGCGGGCCACTTCCTGCATGTAGCTGGCCGGCGGATCGTTGGGATTTGGCGCCGGAATGACGCCAAACCGGACGTTCAGCGTATGCAGCGTCTCGGCGATGCTCAGCGACGACAGGTCGTGCCCGAGCGGCGCGTTTGCCGCCAGCAGGCGAGCGAGGCGCTGCTGGGCGGTCAGGTGCCCCCAAGGGCGATCCGGGGGTGGCAAAGGGTGCGGGCGTAGCGCCCGGCGGCGGGGCGCCGGTCGGGACCGTGGGAGGGCTGAGTCGGTAGTCATGATGGAACTCCGTCCCGAACACAAAACGTTGTTTATGCCGTTGGAATGCGGTAAATCTAGAACTAACTACATCACACGATCACACTTATGTCAAATTGTGATCGAGCATGGCCTGGTGCTGAGGAGCCCGGCAGGCAGGAGTTGACGCGCCTGCCGGACTATCCTACATCCTCGACCAGCGCCTGGGTATAGAGCTGCGTGGTCGTGCGGGCGGCATGGCCGAGCAGTTTCTGGACATCGTCCACCCTCGCGCCGTCGCGCAGCAAGTGCGCGGCGAAGGTGGTCCGCAGCATGCGCGGCGTCAGCTCGGCGAGGCCCAGCTCCTGCGCGTAGCCTTGCAGTATCAGCCAGATCCCCTGCCGGGACAGCCGCTTGCCGCGATGGTTGAGAAACAGCGCCGGGCTGGTGGGCGCATTGCGCGCGAGCTGCGACCGGGCATTGTCGAGATACTCCTCGATCGCGGTACTGGCCGCATGGCCGAGCGGGAGCGTTCGGACGCGGCCGCCGCGCCCGCGGCAAGTCACCGTGCCGTCCTCCAGGTCAACGTCGGCGCGATTGAGGTCGATCAGCTCGCTTACCTGCATGCCAGTGGCATAGAGGAGTTCGAGCATCGCCTCGTCGCGCATCCGTTCCGGCGTCGGGTTGCGCAGCGGCAGCTCCAGGAGCGCGTCGACCTGCACGGGCGTCAGCGCCTGCGGGGGCGCGTATGTCACCTTGGGTGTATCGATCTGCTCGGTGGGGTTGGCCGGGATAATGCCCTGCTCGTGAAGAAAGGTGAAAAAAGACCGGGCCGCGGCGGTCCGCCGCGCGATCGTCGAGTCGGCGTAGCCGCGCTCCCGAAGGTGGAGCTGGAACGCGAGCAGGTCGTCGTAGGTCACCGCCGGCCAGGATTGCCGGCCGCGCTCGCGCATGAACGCAACAAGCTGTCCCAGGTCGGTCTGGTAGGCGCTGAGTGTGTTCTCAGCCGTACCACCGCCCTGTTGCAGGTGCTGGAAGAATGTGTCAATGTGCTGTTGCATACGGGTCCTTTACCTTGATCAATCGCTCTAGGCGCATCGATCGGCGCGATGTCGGCGCCAGTGTACCATACGAGCGGCGGCGGCGGCGCAAGCCGCCATCAAGAATCATCGCCTTTCGCGAGAAAATGAGCCTCGATCACGCTGGCTGCATCCGAACATCAAACCGCCGGGCCTTGGCCCATGCGGGTACTGACGGAAAGGGCTAGATCCCCAACGCGTCCAGCTCGGCGGGTGACCGGCCGTTGGCGTGCTTTTCGTAGAAGTACCGCGCCGTCCGCTGCCCGACACGGTGCGTGTCGGAAAGCCAGTCATCCCCGACGAGCTTGCCGCCCTTGATCACACGCACCCGGTGGGTAAATCCAGGCGCCGCGCCGCGCTTCAGCGGCTCGAACTCGACGATCGCGCCGTCCGGGGCGCGAAACTGCGTGACCTGCGTGAAGGTCACCGCGGGCTGCGTGGTCATAGAACCTCAAATTTTGGAGCCGGCGACCGGCGTGAGGCCGGTTCGGGATCGCGCGTTTCCACGATGCCCCGCACATCGTACGCCGGCGCATACCGCGCTGCCGGATTTGAACCAACAAGGAGACACTGTCTCGCAGCGAAAGCTGCTGGGCCTGCCTGATTACTGCCCAAAGCGCGGTAGACAAGTGGCGAGGGGTGGTGGGCTTTGAACCCACGGGAGTCGGCTGCGCTGCCGGTCTCCTCATCACGCGTCACGTCCGATCGAACAGTATCACTGTGGTCGAGTGCGGCTTTGGCACGGCTCGCCGCCGCCGTCCCGCGTCACAGTAATACTGCCCAACCTCGCGTGCGTGTGTGATGATTCCTCCGGCCCGCTCACGTTCCCCACCGCCGTAGGGCGGCGCCAACAAACCCGGTCCACCTCTCTGAGGGCCTGCCGTTGATACCAGCGCGGAGCCTCGCGCTGGCGACTGCGGGTGACGGAACGTGGCCTCACCCCGTCCCGCCGGCGGCCAGTTCTCAGAGCAGCGACTGTCTAGGCTTCACTCCCCATAGCTTCGCCGTCTCGCGCGGCGTTCGTCGCAAACGGCGACGTCCGTTGTGGTGCGCAGGAGGGGGATCGAACCCCCAACATCGGCGCCCGTGATTGCCGACTGCGGCGGCACACGCACCCGCGACTGTTCCCGCCGCGCGGCAGGCGTTGGGGCTCTGAGGCCACACACAGCTCCACCGCTACGTCGAGATGCACCAGGCACGTTGTCGCGACTCCACCGCGCGCGGCCGCAGCCGCTGGCGCGCAGCACGTCACAACCACCAATCCGGCACGTCCGATGCGCCCGGCGCTCGCGCGCCGGCGCCTTACCGAGAACTTGTCCTCGGGTGCCATCAGGCCAGACGCCACCCAAGCGTTTCAGGCTACAAGCGCATACATCCCGCCGCTCCGGGCTGGGCAGCGCGACGCGGCGGGCGATCGCGCTCCAGAAGGAAAAGATGACCCAGACTACCGTATCCGGCCCGAGCGCTCTTGTTACTGGCTCGCTGGCGGATAGTGAAAATCCGGGATGGCGAGCTAATGTTGTGCTATTAGCACAATTCTAGCTCGAACATCACGCTTTCGTACGGCTTTGTGTAGACAGGCCGCGCACACCCCGTACCGGACAGGGCGACGCCCCCGGCCCAGTGCAAACCCACCGCGTGCCTTGCGCGCGATGCCGTGCAACCGCGGCGATCGCGGCCGCGATCTCCATCAGCGTCGCTGCCCGTCCTGCCTGGCCGCGGTGGCCAGGCGCCGATCATGCTGCCGGCGGGACGGAACCACCCCGTCCCGATGCTTTCCCCGGCTGTGTGAACGTGTAGCACTACGTCTGCGGGACTCTCACCCACCACAGCGGCTCACCGGGAAGACTCGGTCACCGCAGACTCCGGCCGAACAGCGCCTGTCGGCGCCTGCCGGCAGCATCTCCCTGCGGCTGATAGCCGCGTCGCTCCGGGAGCAGAGAATGGGGGCGGCGGATGGAGTCGAACCACCGACCTTCGGGTTATGAGCCCGACGAGCTGCCACTGCTCCACGCCGCGATAGACAGGCGTGCCGGAGTTGCACCGGCGATCCTCCAGCGGCCGGGCACTTGGTCGTCGCCCCGGGAAGGCGCGCCAGCGTGTTGCATCGAAGCACACCGCACCAGACTGGTGTTTCAACTGCTAAACTACACGCCCCTCAGTGCCGAAGAGACATACCCTCGGCCTGGCCGATGCTCCATCAGGAGCGGCCCGCCGGCCAGCGCGGGTGCCAGGTAGATCGCCTGGCCTATTGTTCAACAGCGCTTTCTTAATGTGCCGATGCCCGCGAGTATCTGTGACCGCTGAGACGCGCCTGCCCGGTGCAGCTCTGCGTGTGACCTCCGCACGTCCACCGCCCGCATCGCCCGCGTGGGGCTTCTGGTACGGTTTCGGGTCTTGGACCGTTCTTCACGTTCCTGCCCCGGCGCGAAAGGCGCGCCTCACGGTACAGACTGATTTTATCACAATTTTGTTTTTATGTCAAGGAATGAAAATGTTAAATCACAAAAATATGAAGTTGTGGCAATGTGAAAGCGCCGAGGGATTGTGTTGACGGCGAGCCTACCGCACTGGAGCGCGAAAATACGAGCGGCCCGTGGAGACTTGGGCGGGCCACTCACACCAGCGCGGATGCTTCTGAGCACTGAATTAGGCAGGCGGGGGAAGAGGAGTATCGCCGGACCGGGTAAACGGGGCGCCAAACAGGATTGCGGCGGCAACCCCCAGGCCAATCGCGATCGAGCCGATCGCTGGCGTGAGCGCGCGGAGCAGCGCGAGGGTGACCAGCGCGCCCGCCGCGGCCTGCGCCAGCTCTCCGGGCATGACCCACGGCCAATCCACCTGCCAGGCGCGGCGCGTCCAGCCCCAGGCCAACGCGATCGCCGCGGCGGCCACCAGCATAACAACCGTCCACTCCGGCCACCACTGATCGACCGTGCTGGCCACAAACAAGACGCTGATTGCCGCCAGACCGGCGCGCTTGCGCATGACCGCGTCCAGGCGGCGCCATGGCATAACCACCGTGCGCATACTGCCTCGCTCGCAACTGATTTTTTGCTCGGTTTCTATAGTATAGCGCACGTTGAGGCGGGTCTCTGTCGCTGCCCGGTGACATTTCTGTCAGATCGCGCCCAGTTTCAGAGTCCACCGCACGGACCCGGACGCGCCAGGACGCCGCCTTCGCAAGGCCGGCCGGCGATATACCGGCTGAACGCGGCGTAACCTCAAGCAGGGCTATCGGAGGCGTCAGCGGCGCGGCGCTCGGCCATGATACGGGCGATTTCGCGGCCAATTTGCAGCGGGCCGATCGATTTTACCAGGTAGGCGGCGTAGAGATCAGGCTTATCGGGCGGCAGCGTGCGCCGAATATCATCTGCATTCCGGCCACTCAGGGAGATGCGCACAACATCCGGCCGGTGCTCGTAAAGCCAGAGCGCAAGCTGGATACCGCGTGACATCCCAAGATTCTGGTCGATCAGCGCCACCTGGAATGCGTGCGCGCCCAACTCCATCTGCGCTTGTTCAATGCTCGAACAGGTGACAACGCGCGCGCCGACGCGGGTCAGCACACTGTCTATCCCAAGCGCCTCGTCGTCAACCAGCAAAATGTTCAGACCGGCGAGGAGCTGTTTTATATCCATCATGCCGTCCTCAGCGGGCGCTGGCGCAGATTGCCTTTTCGCCAGCACGCGCCTTGTACTATCTAGCCCTGATCATACCTCCGATCGGCATAGAAAGATCCTCGTCACGAATGGCCCTGGGCCGCCTAACGTATGAGCCGCACCCAGCCTTCACTACGCAGCCCGGACGTATTTTTGGCGATCGGTGCGTAGATGCCCCCAGACGCGCCTGGCGTGGCCAGGAGCGCCGCGCAGGCGAAGTGCGCTCCCGCGTCCCAACATGCAAGCACGCGCCGTATGCGCTGCTTTAGCGCACTGGCATCGTGTAAACCCGCATATGTACGCATGCTGCCCGGCGCGATTAGGAAGGCTGCTGCGCCGCTCAGAGCGCGCTTTCCGCGGCGACCCAGGAGCCGGAAGTGGTATCGTAGCGGTAGACAAGCTGCTGGCGACTCGTCGGCGGCGCGAGCGTATAAGAAAATGGCGAGATCACAACGGCCAGACCGCCGTCACGCGTCCAGCTCAGCCGGCGCACCCGGCCATCGCCGTCTATCGCCCGATCCGCGATGGAGAACTCCGGCTGCGGCGCGCCGCTGAAATTCCCGTTCTTATCGAGCGCGACCGATTCAACATCGCCGATCCGCGCGCGGCCGAAGTAGAGCCGTTTCCCGCCGCGCGTGTTGCCGGTCACGAGTCCGATGGCGTCGACGCCATCGAGCTGGGAGACCACCTTGCCGCTTGAGAGATCGATACGGTAAATCCGGCCGGCCTCACGCTCGCGCGTGCTCCCGGCGACCGAGCTGGCATACAGGCTGTTGGTGTCGCAATCGGTGACCAGGCCGAGCACGCCAAACGGGTTGGTCTCGGTCGCCTCCGCCGCAGCGGGCAGCGCGACGTACTCAGTCATCTCGCCAGTCTGAGCATCGACGCGGTAGATTCTATTTTGCTGGCCCAGCGGATTGAGCAGCAAACTCGTCTGCGGTGTCGGCGCGACATAGATGTTCCCGCGCGCGTCCAGCACCGCGGCGCCAAGATAGCCGGCGCGGGTCCAGGAGGGATGCTGGTAGATCTGCTGGCCTTCCGGGCGGGTTTTGTCGACCAGCGCCAACCCCGGACGCCGCGTATCGCCGGTGTCGATGTTGGTCTGTGGGCTGAAGCCCAGTCCGCTGGCGAACGGTGGAAACGCGCCGCACAGCACGCCGCCCAGGGGCGCGCGGCTCTGCGCGGACTCGCGCGGGGTCAGCAGCCACCACGCCAGGATCGCGGCCAGTGGCAGTGCCGCAAGCAGCAGCCACCACCAGCGGAAGCCACGCCGCGGCCGCCCGCCCGGGCGCTTGCCTGCCACCTCACGGTTCTGCGCCGCTTTGCTCCGCGTCTGCTGCTGGGCGCGCGCGAGACGCGCGC
>LJCR01001029.1 GCA_001399705.1 Kouleothrix aurantiaca | reverse complement strand
GAACAGCGTCACGCCCAGCATCGCGCCGGCGATCGGGATCCACGCCAGCGCCCAGCTCAGCACCATCCAGGCCAGCGGCGCGGCCAGGGCCACGCCCCACAGCCACAGCGATTGCCGCGCGTGGAATACGCTGAAGCGATCGTTCGGCCGCGCGAGCAGTACGCCCAGCGCGCCGGGCAGGCTCAGCAGGTAGCTCAGAAATGCGTATGGGCGGCTTGCTGAATTCACGCTTCGACCTCGATCCCCTGCAAGTGAAGCTCCTGGGCGAAGTGGCAGCTTGCAAAATGGCCCGGCTCGACCTCGACCAGCGGCGGCGCGTCGCTTGAACACACGTCTTTCGCGTAGCGGCAGCGTGTATGAAACACGCAGCCGGACGGCGGATTCGACGGGCTTGGGATCTCGCCAGACAGCATGATCCGATTGGTCCTGATGTCCGGGTCGGCGGGCGGAATGGCCGAGATCAGCGATTCGGTGTAGGGGTGCAGCGGGCGGCGCAGCAGCGTTTCGGCCTCGGCCAGCTCGACGATCTTGCCCACATACATCACCGCAATCCGGTCGCACATATGCTCGACCACCGAAAGATCGTGCGCGATAAAGATCATCGTCAGGCCCAGGCGCTCTTTCAGCTCCTGCAGCAAGTTCAGCACCTGCGCCTGCACCGACACATCCAGCGCCGAAACCGGCTCGTCGGCGATGATCAGGCGCGGGTTGAGCGCCAGCGTGCGCGCCAGGCCAATGCGCTGGCGCTGCCCGCCCGAAAACTGGTGCGGGTAGCGCTGCATGTAGTTCGGGTCGAGCCCGACATTGGTCATCAGCCGCGCAACCACGTTTTCGAGCTCGTGGCCGAACGCCATATTGTGAATCACCAGCGGCTCGCCGATCAGGTCGCGCACGGTCATGCGCGGGTTGAGCGAGCTGAACGGGTCCTGAAAGATCATCCGAATCTCGCGGCGCAGCGGCTTCATCTCGGCCTGGCTGATTTTGGCGATGTCGATGCGCTCGCCGGCTTCGGTGTGCAGCCAGACCTCGCCGCCGGTCGGGTCGTAGAGCCGCAGGATCGAGCGCCCGGTGGTGGTTTTGCCGCAGCCGCTTTCGCCCACCAGCCCCAGCACCTCGTGCTCGCGCAGCGCGAAGCTCACGCCGTCCACGGCCTTGACCTGCCCAACCACGCGCTGCAAGAAGCCCTGGCGAATCGGGAAGTGCTGCTGCAGGTTGTTGACTTCGAGAATGGTGTTATTCATAACAGTATTCAGTATTCAGGAGACAGAAGTCAGAATATTTCGGCGCGATGCGTTGAAGCTCTGCGTCGTCGTGGGCCGTTGCCAGCTTCTGAATACTGACTCCTGACTTCTGACTCCTCGCCCTACACAATCGAATACGGGTCGACCGCGTCGCGCAGGCCGTCGCCAATGAAGTTAAACCCGACAACCGCCAGAATGATGAACAGCGCCGGCCACATCAGCCAGGGGTTGCTGCCCAGCGTTTGCAGGCTTTGCGCCTCGCGCATCATGGTGCCCCAGCTCACCAGCGGCTCCTGAATGCCGATGCCCAGAAAGCTCAGAAAGCTTTCGGACAGGATGATCGACGGGATGGTGAGCGTCATCACCACAATGATATGGCTCAGGCAGTTTGGCAGCAAGTGGCGAAAGATGATGCGCCGATCCGACGCGCCCATTTCCTTGGCCGCCAGGATGAAGTCGGTTTCGCGCAGGGCCAGCACCGCGCCGCGAATCTGGCGCGCCAGCTGCGTCCAGCCCAGCAGCGCGAAGATCGCTGACATGGTGATAAAGATCAGGGTTTGGTTCCAGGTGATCGGAATCACTGCCGCCAGCGCCATCCAGAGCGGCAGGGCCGGGAAGCTTTGCAGAAACTCAATAAAGCGCTGGATGATATTATCGACCCAGCCGCCGTAGTAGCCCGAAACAATGCCGACAGTCGCGCCCACGGCGATGATGATCAGCGTGGCAAAGATCGACAACGACAGCGAGATGCGCCCGCCCATACAGATTCGGCCAAGCAGATCGCGCCCGAACTTGTCGGTGCCGAGCAGGAAGATCGTGCCGCCCTCGTCCACGCCGTAGAGGTGCAGCCGGCTTTTGAACAAGCCCAGGAATTTGTACTCATAGCCCTGCACAAAGAAGCGAATTGGGTAGGGCCTGGTCAGCTCAGGTTCCCAGCTCGGCAGAAAGGTCGCCGGGTCGAGCACCTGCTTGAACGTGAACGTAAAAGGGCGCAGGTGAAACTGCCCATCCGACGAAATAAGGTACAGCTGCTGCGGTCGCGTGTACGCGAACTGCATATTT
>LJCR01001028.1 GCA_001399705.1 Kouleothrix aurantiaca | reverse complement strand
GTAGGAGATAAGGAACAGATGGCAATCGGGCTGCGCTGCCCCGCTGTACTTGTGCGGCGTTGAGTGGCAGGGAGTATAGCCGAGCCTGGGCGAGATGTCAAGAATTTGTGAAATCCGCCAGCCGGCCCACGCGCTGCGCTGCCAGAAAGCGTAGTTGCTCGGGTGAGAATGGCGTCATTCGGTACCTGGCGGATTTTAAAGAAAGCGATGCGGGAATCAGGGCAGCGTTTCTGCAATGTAATCGCTAAACCCTATTCCCCATTCCCTAAACCCTGCGCTGAAAGCGCACCCAGCGGCTTGTGCGCGTCGAGGATCAGCGACACAAAGCCCCACTGCCCGTTCTGGTTGCGGTGATCGCTGCGCAGCGAACGGTAGATCGCGCCGTCGGCGGGGTTCCACTGGTTGTAGTGAAAGCGCCCCTGCTCGTCGCAATACTCCAGCAAATCGACGGCAAAGCCCGCGCTGGCGAACAGATCCGCAAAGCGGCGGTACTCATACACGATCTTGTGGTCGGCGGCGGGGTGATCGGCCGGGCCGGGGCCGCCAACCTGCGCCATGCGCTGGTACTCGGCGTTGGGGAAATTGCCGTCGGGCACGGCGACGCGCAGGTAGCCGCCGGGCCGCAGGAACGCGAAGCAGGTGCGCGCGGCCTGGCGGCCTTCTTCTTCGGTCAGGTGCTCCCAGACGTGCTCACACAAGAGCGCGTCGGCGCGGCGCGCGCCCAGGCTCGCCGCCCAGCCTGCGGGGTCGAGCAGATCGAGGTCTTCGCGCTGTGTGGCGAGCCAGCCCGGGTAGTGTTGCTGGCCCGCGCCAATGATGATCTTAAGCGGCGCGCCGGCCGGCAGAGTACTCAGATCGAGCATTTGAACTTTCCTTTTCGCTTAAACACTGTGCCTGCTTGCTGCGTTGCGTCGGGCAAAGCAAAAATAACCACATTGCTCTTTTCGCGCAAAACGAGCAGACCTCGCTATTTTAAACTATTTCTTGATGTTTCTGGTGAAAAGCTCCTTGATACGCACCTGATACAACGCTGAATTGCACAACGTTGAATTTCACACCTGCGGAGTATGCTATTCAGCAAAATATCATTATAAAGTCGTAGCGCTGCGTGTATGCTTAATGCAACGTTGAGCTCGACTAAGGCGTCATTAGTAATACGAAACGCCACTCTGGCGCTTCGAAAGTGAGGGAACAATGCAACGATATATACGTATTCTGGGCATTGCCGCATTAATGGTGGCGTTAGTGGCAACCTTTGCCGCGCCTAGCGGCAACGCTAAGGCCGCCGGCATCGCAACCGGGCGCGGCTGGTACCTGCGCAACTCCAATAGTGGCGGCGTTGCCAACCTGGGCTTCTTCTACGGCTTGCCGGGCGACATCCCGATCGTAGGCGACTGGAACGGCGACGGCTACGATACCCCCGGCGTTGTGCGCTAGCACCCGGCCGAACGCGAACAGCAATGCAACCGCACGATCAATCGCTGATCGTGCGGTTGCATTTTGGCGTGTTGGCGCGTACTATCGCTATGGGTAGTGCGTGAAGCGCAGAAGGGCAGCCGCATGAACGTCGCCAAGTTTGCGCAGATACAAGCCGAATTTCTGGCGAGGATAACGCAGGCGGTGTATTGCACCATGGCCACCGTCGATCATCGGAATCGGCCGCGCTCGCGGATTATGCACCCAATCTGGGAAGGCCCGACCGGCTGGATCATTTCGTGGCCGGAATCGCATAAGGCCAGGCACCTGGCGCGCAACCCGGCTGTGTCGCTGGCCTACCTGCCCGAAACGGCCAGGCCCGTCTATGTCGATGGCACAGCGGAATGGGTGCAGAGCGCAGCAGAAAAGCAGCGTATCTGGGATCTGCACGCCGCAACGCCGCCACCGCTCGGCTTCGACCCGCAGCCGCACTATGGCTCGATCGACGATCGGTACTTCGGGGTGTTGCGCGTCACGCCGTGGCGGATCGAGCTTGCGAACCTGGGTGGCGAGCCGCTGATCTGGCGTGCTGAGACGTGAAATTGCTCTGTAGTGTAGCGATGCGCTGCGATGTGAAATTGTGCAGCGCTCAGGAGGTAGCGGTGAAGAAACCAATTTCGCAAAGCGGCGTGCGCTACTCTGCCGAGATCGAGCACGTGCAAGAGGTGACGCTGCTTGGCACAGCCGATCGCGACTTCTGGGCCGCGCGCCTGCAACCGTATGGCTTACGTATTGGTGCGCCGGGTGGCGCGGCGCAGGTGATGGTTAGCGCAAGCGCGCTGCGCTGGCGTGGCATGCGCTTTCGCGAGCTGATTGTCTCGATCGCGACC
>LJCR01001027.1 GCA_001399705.1 Kouleothrix aurantiaca | reverse complement strand
GTGGAGTGGCTGGGTGCTGGCGCGGCTTGGTGTTTGGGAAAGAAAAGGTGGATGAGCTCTGTAAAAATGCTGGGCATGGCGTGACTCCTGTGGTGGGTGGGTGTGTTTGTATACCGGCTATACTCACCTAAAGGTGCGAGGCTTTTGGTGCAATCAATATATTTTGAATAGAAAGCTAGATCAAAATACTAACTGCCAATTTTTTCCTTGACAAAGTCTATAAGCAGGAAGTGGCGTGGCGTGTATTGAACTGAGCCGATAACTTTCGGATCTTTTTGACCGAGCGTTCGAATGATGATTGACCGCTGTTCGTGGATGTCGATGGAGCGAATAGAGCCCCAAGGATAGAAATTACTTTCTTTCTTGATTCCTTGGAGTGTGAGAAGAAGCTTGCCAAATTTGAGCTTTCCTGTTTGATCAAACTCGCTTCGAAGCTCTGGAAGATTGTGCTTAATTATTTCCCGATAGAGCGGTTGTTCAAGAACATCGATACGCTCATAGCGCCTTGTAATAGTGATATCGTTTTGATTATTCGGCACGAGGCGTAGACTGCGAAGGTACGAAACTTTTTGCTTCCCTTGCTGGATAATTTGGATTGATGGTCTGACGTCAGCAAGATTTTTCCACGGCACGTAAACACGTTTACCATACATTACACGTTCAATACCATCACCAAGCAGTCGCACTTTGTCCTTCCTGGAAATGTACCACCACCAACAAGCTAATGACGCGCCTATTATTGTAATGACACCCATGATCAAAAGAACTACTAAAGTTGTAGTTTCTTGGGAACTTGATGCGGTTTTTTTAAATAAGAGTTCCGCAATTGAGAGAGCAATGCAAGAGATGCTCACAAGCAAGACAAATAGACCTCCGCAACCAGCTAGGGCTAACCGATCTTGAGAGACCTTACAAATATATATAGCAAATTCGTCAGGAACATCGCCAGGATTCGCGGTTGGTTCAAGCAAATTTTGCAAGAAAGCATCTGATAATGCCGTAGAGGGTGAAGCTGGCATCTGATTTTGCGCAAAGGGCTCATCATTAGGATGATCATCAACAGAAACATTCCATTGCTGGAGTGTTGATTTGATTTGCTGTATCTCTGTGCGCTCCTCATCAATGCCAAGGGCAATATTTGGAGGCACATAGCTTTTACCAAAACTTGCTTGCTGTTTGAGGTAGAGATCAAGCTTATCGCGATGAATGGCGAGGCGTTCTTTTAGGTTGTCAATTGCTTTTTGTGTTGGCATAGCTCCACACTGGCATAATGAAGCGATGCCACGGCCCCTTGTGAAAGCAGGGAGAGCATGGTACTATGGGGTCGCAGCACAATTAAAGACAGCGCAAGGCCCACTCTTTTGCTTACCGGCGAGAGTGGGCTTTGTGTTGCTTGGATACTATCATATCTCGTGTATTTTGCGCTAGAGGTATTCTGGGTGATTTGGTGAAGAAATATAACTTCGGGCTTTACAGGGATGTTGGGCGCGTGCTATACTCGCGGCATGTCGAAGCGTCACAAACTCTTGTGGCAAGCGCTGCGGCGCGCGCTGCTGATACTCGCCGATGCGATCAAGGTGTTCATTGAGAGCGTCGATGAGCAGCAGCCCGCGCCGAAGTAGCCGCTTCGAATCGTAAACCCCATGTCACGCGCCGCCTACGGCCCCGTGTGGTTGTACCCGGCGCGAGTGTGAGCGCCCCGGTACACGGCCCGCTCGTTGTGCAACGAGCGGGGCATGCCCTCAATTCTCGATCTTCCTCAATTTGAACAGTATCGCCTTCCATGGCAGGCGCGGTGCGCGCGCTATGCGCGGAACCGTGCGTACTATACTGGCAAAGCCTACGAAAAACTAAGTCAATACGCGCTGGCTGCGCAGCTCTACAGCGGCACACGCACACTGTTTAGCCCGCTGCGCCGCTGTGTGCGCGTGGATGTGGCGAAGGTGCCCGGCGGCTGGCTGCTGCCTGACACGGCCTCGGCGTATACGCGCCGCGAGGTCGATTCGCTGCGGGCGAAAACTGGCGCGCTGGCGGCATACGAGCGCTTTTTGTTGTATGGCGCGGTGGCGGGCGAGGCGGCGCTGATGCTGGCCGGGCGGCCTGGGTCGCCGCTGCCGCTGGCGCTGCGGGCCGACGAGGTGATCGTTGGCCCTTCGACAGGCTCAGGACAGGCGAGCGAGGCGCTAATTATCAAACGCAAGGCTGCGGGCTTGGTGTCGGAAGAGTATGCGCAAGCAATCACTCCTGAGTATGTGCAGATTTTCGTGGATGGAGCAGCGCGGCCGGCGGTGCGCAATGCGTTTGGC
>LJCR01001024.1 GCA_001399705.1 Kouleothrix aurantiaca | reverse complement strand
ATTATGAATTAGGTATTTCTAAAATCTAAATTAGCCAATGCTTTCTGGATTTTCAGAGGCTTGCAAATAGCACTGATATGCTTACGACAAGGAGATTACCGTGATAGGAATTTTGATAAATTCTTATAATGAGTCCGACTTACTGGCTCGGGCCTTAAAAGATCTTTTTAACTGCTACAATGGTGATTATTGTTTATGGATAGATGACGATGGCTCGGATGCAGCGGAGTACAACAAGATATCCGAATTATCTAATCAATATAATGCAATATTAACGATATCTCCTCATAAGAAAGGGCGTTCGAATCCTTATCATTTTGTTCGCGAGATGGAGATATATATGGAGTTAATTCAAAAGCATAATGTTACAGCTATTGTGCGAATGGATGCTGATACGACAGTATATAGCCATAAAGCGTTTGCCGGGCCAGAGACTGCTGATATATATGGTTGTCGTAAAAATGTTAATTTTGATTCGGAGGATTTTACAAATACAAAAAAACTATTTGAAAGCATAGGATACAGAATGCCAACCTTTGATTCATATCCACAAGGTGGTTTTTACGTGGTAAAACCGAAAATATTACTGAATATTATTAATAGTGATGTATGGGGGAAATTTCTAGATTTTCATCCTGAAATTGATTATGACATTTTTGAAGATAGAGTTCTAATATCGATGATCCATATAGTAGGTGGTAAAGTGGAATTTTGGAATAAGGGGTTTTTTCATGGAGCCAAGAAAAACTTTGAGTATCAAGGCTTTTTGTTTGCTGGAAAAAGTCCATTTCATAAATTCTTATGGAAACAGATTATGCGCTCTCAAATATTTTTGCGAAGGCTGAGGGCAATATCATGAGCAAATTGTTAATTACTCCAAAGCCAGAATCATATGGCGGCCCAAGTCTCGCAATGCGAAGAATGCTGCCGTATTTATTAGCCAGAGATTTTCAAATTACTAACAGTCTTATTACTAGATGGGACGTTGCTCTAGTCAATATTCTAGGAGGAAAACAGGGAGTTGGTGTTATCGCAAGTAATAAACCCTTTCTCTATCGTTCAGCAGGTTATTATGTTCCTGAGATATTCGATAGGACTGGACGTCCTTGGAACTGGCGCTATGATATAGCCAACATGTTAGT
Source organism: Kouleothrix aurantiaca (assembly GCA_001399705.1). Lineage (GTDB taxonomy): Bacteria > Chloroflexota > Chloroflexia > Chloroflexales > Roseiflexaceae > Kouleothrix > Kouleothrix aurantiaca. Next base: position 1,166 of record LJCR01001024.1, on the reverse strand, counting down.
CAAACTATTTCTTAAAAAAGCCAATTGGATAGTATTTCAGTCTCAATTTGCAAAGTCTATGCTATCTTCGGCCTTTAATTTCAAACGGGATAATTTTTCGATTATCCATAATGGTGTGGATTTAAATCAATTTCGCCCTGTAGCAGCGAAAAAAAAGGATACCATTACTGTAGGTGTTATTGGCAAGATGCGCCACGAACGTGTTAAGACGTTGATACAAATATCAAGCAAGTTATCACTACCTCATAATCTCCTCGTGGTTGGGGCTATAAATGATATGGATAAGCTTATTCTGCAACAGTATGCTCAACAGAATAATGTTGCTGTTCTAGTAACTGGGCCAGTAGCCTTAAATATCTTACCGGAAATGTATAATAAAGTAGATATCTTTGTGCATTCTGCTGCTTCTGATTGGTGCCCTAATGCTGTAGTTGAAGCGCTGGCTTGTGGTGTCCCGGTTGTTTGCCATGCATATGGAGGTACGGCAGAGTTAGTAGGTAAGGGGGGGATTTGCGTACCTGGAAGCCCGTTTCACTTAGAAGAGGAGTTTATTAGTAAAGTTGCTGATTCGATAATTCATATTCAAGAAAATTTAGGTCAGTACCGCGACCAAGCTAGAGGAAGAGCAGAAGAGGCACTTAATATTTGTGACACATCTTCGCGTTATGCCGAGATATTAACAAGTATTGCACATTAGGGTATATGCAATTATGAGAATTTTACAAGTTATTCAATCACTCAAAGTTGGTGGTGCCGAACGTGTATGCTATGATCTATCTTTAGGTTTTGCCGCTCAAGGGCATAAAGTAAAAATTGTACTACTCCAAGACAGAAAAGAACTTGACATTCTGGAACATACTGGGGTAGAAATTGAGGCATTGTTGCCTAATCAAAGTCCAATATTTATACAATCATTACACAAACTAATACCGTCTTTTATGCGAATTTATAAAGAAGGTTGGGATGTTGTGCATTGCCATATGGATGGCGCTCTTATTGTCGCTGGTCTTAGTAATTGCCAGCATATCTGTTATACAATTCATAATTCAGAGCACGGTCATTGGAATGGTTTTGGTGCCCATCGTATTCGTGCTTTCCTCGAATGGATGATTACTCGAAAATCGAAGGTTAGAATTGTCGGATGCGGCCCAGGAGCTGTTCTATGG
>LJCR01001025.1 GCA_001399705.1 Kouleothrix aurantiaca | reverse complement strand
TGGAAGGCTATGGCCTTTCGGAAACCTCGCCGGTGGCTTCGTTCAACCAGCTCGACTACGAGCCCAAGCCCGGCTCGATTGGCACGCCGATCTGGGGTGTCGAGATGCGCTGCGTTGATGGCGAGGGCCGCGAGGTGCCGAATGGCGATCTGGGCGAGATCACGATTCGCGGGCATAATGTGATGAAGGGATACTACAAGCGCGCCGACGCCACAGCCGAGTCGATCCGCGGCGGCTGGTTTTACACCGGCGATGTGGCCTACAAAGACGACGAGGGCTTTTTCTTCATCAAGGATCGCGTGAAGGACATGATCATCCGCGGCGGCTTCAACGTCTACCCGCGCGAGATCGAAGAAGTGCTGTACGCCCACCCGGCTGTGGCCGAGGCGGCGGTGATTGGCGTGCCCGACACCGCGCTGGGCGAGGAGATCAAGGCCGTGGTGGCGATGAAGCCGGGCCAGAGCGCCGGCGAGCAGGAGATCATCGACTACTGCAAGGAGCGCCTGGCGGCCTACAAATACCCGCGCTCGGTCGAGATTCGCGACACGCTGCCAAAGACGGCCACCGGCAAGATCCTCAAGCGCGAGCTGAAGTAGCGCGAACGCACGGCGCAGGGTGGGCTATTATGCCTGCCCTGCGCTTTTTTTGTTGGCGGCTACCGGCCCCATACCCGGCGGCGCGGGCGCAGCGGGATGCCGAAGGCGCGCCGCTTGTTGCTGACGGTGCCGGGCGAGATTCCAAAGCGCGCCGCGATCTGCGCGATTGGCAGATGCTCGTCGAGGTAGGCGCGCCGCAGCTCAGCGGCGTCGATCGGAATGGGGGCGAAGCGCGCGCGCCGGAGTGCCACCCCGCTGCTGCGCAGGCACTTTGCAATGGTGGTGGGGCTACATCCGAAGCGTTGCGCAAGCACGACGGTACTGCTTCCGGCCAGGTAGGCGGCGCAAATGACTTCATGCGGAATCTGAAGCTGGCGTGGCATGATTTTACCCGATTTCGTGTATGGTGATTAAAAAAAGAAGAGTGTGGCTACACTCTTCCTGCGACACAGATTAACACGAAATAGTGTAAAAATCAATCGCCCTCTGCGGGCGTGGGCGGCTCGCCAACCGCATTGGCCTGATACTTAAAATCGACTCGCTCGGCAATCATCGAGAGCGTTTTCTGCGTTGAGCGGTGGGGTGTGTGCATGTTGGTTTCCCACTCGCTGATGGTCTGCTGGCGAACTTCGAGCTCCTCGGCCATTTCACGTTGTGTGAGATTCATGTGTTCGCGGAGCGCCCGAATTGACTCACCATTCCACACATAGCTCACCTTGCGGCGAAACTTGCTTTTTGGCTGTTTGCCACTCATACGGCCCCCTTCCAATGGTGTTGGCGCACTCAAGCCTTATTGTAATATGTTCAAAGCCTATTGCAACCCTGTGCCTGGCCTTACGACGCCTAAACGTAGCAGTTTTCAGCGCGGCACTTTTAACTGCCATTTGACAACTGCGCATCCCTATAGTATATAGCCACTGTCATTTTCGCTGAACAGCGATTCATCGGCTCTTCATATAGCCGCTTTATACTCTGGCCATGTTGCCAAACCAGCAGCCCCGCCGCATCACTTTGCCTTCATTTCAGCTATGCGCGCAGGTGGAAGGATCTGCCCGATGTGGATTCCAACGACGCATAGTAGTGAGGCGGCGCCGTCGCCGGCCCCAAGTGCCACACGCCTCCCCGACCCGGAATTGCGCGGCCATATTATGGTAGTGGACGATAATTACGAAGTCGGCGCGGCGCTGGCGGCGCTGCTCGAACTCGATCAGCATACCGTCGAGCATGTGGCCGATGGCCGCGCGGCCTTTGCCGCGCTCGAACGCCAGCATCCCGATTTAATTATTCTAGACGTTCAGCTGCCCGGCATGGATGGCTACGCAATCTGCGAGCAGCTGAAGCACAACCCCGATACCTGGCAGATCCCGATTATTATGGTGACGGTCGAAAACCAGCGCGCCGCACGCCTGCAAGGGCTGGCAGCCGGCGCCGATGCCTACCTGCAGAAGCCCATCGATATGCAGGAGCTTGATGTTCGCATCCACGCGCTGCTGCGATCCAAGCGCCGCACCGAGCAGCTCGAGCAGGCCGAAGATGTGATTTTCGCGCTGGCGCGCACCGTCGAAGCGAAAGACTCATACACCGAGGGCCATTTGCAGCGCCTGGCGTGCTATGCCGTCGCGATCGGCGAGTGCCTGGGTTTGAACGCCGATGATTTGCTTGCGCTGCGCTACGGTGCGCTGCTGCACGACGTTGGGAAGGTAGGCGTAGAC
>LJCR01001026.1 GCA_001399705.1 Kouleothrix aurantiaca | reverse complement strand
GAATTGCGCGAGATCGCTGGCGAACAAGCGCTACGACAAGGAACAACGACTATGATGACACGCAATACGGCCAGCAGTGGCACCGTGCGCGAGCGAATGCGCGCCCGCCGCCGGCGGATCTGGCCCTACCTGATGGCACTCGGCCCCGGCTTACTGGCGGCCAGCGCCGGCAACGACGCTGGTGGCATCGCCACCTACGCCTCGGCGGGCGCTTCCTATGGCTACGGCATGCTGTGGGCCATGGTAATCGTCACGCTGTTTGTGGGTGTGGTGCAGGAAATGAGCGCCCGGCTCGGCGCGGTGACGGGCAAGGGTTTTTCGGACCTGGTGCGCGAAAACTTCTCGCTGCGCGTCACCGCGCTGATCCTGCTGACATTGTTCATCGCCAATTTTGGCATTATCGTCTCGGAGTTTGTGGGCATCGCCGCCGCCGCCGAGCTGTTTGGCGTGAGCCGCTACATCGCCGTGCCAATTGCCGCCGCGCTGGTCTGGGCACTGATCACGCGCGGCTCGTACGAGCGGGTGGAAAAAATCTTTCTGGTGCTGACGCTGGGCTTTTTCGCATATATCGGCGCGGCGGTGCTGGCGCGGCCCGACTGGGGCGACGTGCTGCTGCAAACCGTGCGGCCCATGCCGCGCCTGGAAGTGGGCTACCTGCAGCTGCTGATCGCGCTGATCGGCACCACAATCTCGCCCTACATGCAGCTGTATGTCCAGTCGTCGGTGGTGGAAAAGGGCGTGACGCCGGAAGAATACCCCTACACGCGCTTTGACGTGTTTGCCGGCACGCTGTTCGCCGGCATTGTGGCCTCGTTCATCATCATTGCCACGGCGGCTACGCTGTTCCCGCGCGGCATTGCCGTCGAAACTGCCGCCGACGCCGCCACGGCGCTGGAGCCGGTGGCCGGGCCGTATGCGCGCCTGCTGTTTGGCATGGGGCTGCTGGGCGCGTCGCTGCTGGCGGCGGGCGTGCTGCCGCTGGCGACGACGTATGTGATGAGCGAGGCGTTGGGCTTTGAGCGGGGCGTGTCGCGCTCGTGGAGCGAGGCGTCGATCTTCATGGGTCTGTTCACCGGCCTGGTGGCGCTCGGCGCGCTGATTGCGCTGATCCCCGGCCTGCCGCTCTTCCAGGTGCTGGTGGGCGTGTATGTGCTGAATGGCTTGCTGCTGCCGATTGAGCTGTTCGCGATTCTGGCGCTGGTGAACAACCGCGAGCTGATGGGCAAATACACCAACCGGGCGGGCTACAACGCGCTGGCGTGGGCGATTGCGATCATCGTCAGCGTGCTGTCGGTGGGGCTGATTGGTATTACGGTGCTGGGCTGGTTTGGGGTGAGCCTGGGCTAGCTCTGCGAGGTACCATTAGAGCTGATACAAAGTCATTTGCGCATCCTGAGTAGACCATATCGAAGGGTGCGTATATGAGCGATTTTGCACCCTTCGATGCGCGGCTCCGCCGCACTCAGGATGCTCACTCGTTTGATCTTGGGCAGTTGTGCTGCACGGCGCAGAAAGGTCGGGCCACAGAGCGCACGGAGTGCACTGAGCATAGAAATCATAGCTCGGTGTTCTCGGTGTTCTCTGTGGCCCAATCGTTTGGTTTTCGGTTATAGCAATGCTTTGCGCTACGACTCGCTGATCGTGATCTTTACAATCTGCTCGCCGGGCGTGCCTGGGTTCTGGTCGGGGTCGCGCAGCGGGATGCCGTTCACAATATCCTGGCCGCTCTGAACCTCGCCAAATACGGTATACTGGTTGTTCAGGCTTGTTGCGGGCGCGGTGGTGATAAAGAACTGCGAGCCGTTGCCGTTCACATCGTTGCCGGGGCGGGCCATCGCCACAATACCGGGCTTGTCGAACAGCACCTTGTTGGTAAACTCGGCCGGGATGGTGTAGCCTGGGCCGCCGGTGCCGGTGCCGGTCGGGTCGCCGCCCTGCGCCATGAAATTCTGCAGCACGCGGTGCCACGTCACGCCATTGTAGTAGCCTTCTTTCGAGAGGAACACAAAGCTGTTGACGGTTTTGGGCGCAATGTCGGGGCGCAGCTTGATCACAATATCGCCGCGCGGCGTGGTGATCGTCGCAGTGTAGTTTTTGCTCGGGTCGATCGTCATGGGCGGCGCGCCCTGGGCGGCATACTTATCGTTCCGGGCGGCCACATCGTCGGCCCCGCCGGCAGCAGCCGCAGGCGCGGCGGCGGTCGGCTCGGCGGCGAAGGGCGCGGCGGTTGGCGCGGCAGCGGTGGAACTGCCGCCGCGGTTCGTCACCAGCATAATGATCAAGCCGGCCAGCAGCAGCACGACCACCA
>LJCR01001023.1 GCA_001399705.1 Kouleothrix aurantiaca | reverse complement strand
CAGCCGCCTGTGTTAGGCCACAGAGGACACCGAGAACTCCGAGTTTTTGACTCTCATCCTCAGTGACCTCTGTGCGCTCTGTGGCTCAAGCGTTTTGCTCCTGGCCCCAATCCGCCCGCCGAATCTCCACCAGGTTGCTGTGGAAGGTGCTTTGCCCGGCCATATCGCCCAGCGCGTCGGGCGTGGTCCAGTTGATGTTGCGGCCATCGGGCGAGCGGCTGGCCCACGGCCCTTTCGGCGCAACCGCCACGCCGGGCGGCACGTCGTCGGTTACGACGGCGCGCAGATCGCACCAGCCGCGCGCGCTGGCCACACGCACGGTGTCGCCGTCGGCAATGCCGCGCGCCGCCGCGTCGGCCGGGTTGATCTCGACAAAGGGCGTGCCTTCTTTGGCCATCAGGCCGGGCTGGTTGGCGAAGCTGCTGGAAACGTAGTGATGCGACGCGCCAGATATTAAGACAAGAGACGCGAGATCCGAGACATGCGGCTCGCGAGAACCATCATCTCGTGTCTCATGTCGCGTGTCTCGCGTGTCACGGAACTCGTCGGGCAGCGCAAAATCGGGCAGCGGGTCGAGGCCGTGGGCGCGCATGGCGTCGCAGCGCAGCTCGATCTTGCCCGAGGGCGTGGGGAAATGCCCATCGGCGAAGGGCACGCGCTCGTGCTCGGCAAAGCTGAGCGGCACGGTTCCCTCGGCCTGCAGGCGCTCCAGCGTCACGCCCGCGAGGCGCGGGTTGCGCGCCCGCGTGGCGTCGATCACGCCGCGAAGCGCGTCCTCGGCTGATTCGTGCAGCCACGGCTCGGCGTAGCCCATTGCGCCGGCAAGCGCGCGCATAACATCCCAGTTGCTTCGGGCCTCGCCCAGCGGCGCAATCGCGGGCTGGTTGAACTGCAGGTTGCGGTGGCCGTAGGCCTTGTGCAGGTCGATATGCTCAAGCTGGGTGGTGGCGGGCAGCACAATGTCGGCATAGCGCGCCGTGTCGGTCATGAACTGCTCATGGACCACCGTGAACAGGTCGTCGCGCTGGAGGCCCTGCACGATCAGGCCGGCGTTGGGCGAGGACGTGACCGGGTTGGCGGCAAACACATACAGCGCCTTGATCGGCGGGTCGGCGGCTTCGCCCGTGAGCGCCGCGCCCAGGCGGTTCATGTTGATCGTGCGCGGCACGGGCGGGCACTCGCTGGCGTGGCCCACCGCCTCGGCATCCCAGCGCACATAGCCGCTGGTGCTGTAGCTCAGGCCGCCGCCCAGCACGCCATAGTGGCCGGCGATGGCCGGCAGGCAGCACAGCGCGCGGAAGGTTTGCCCGCCATTGCCGTGGCGCTGGATGCCGTCAGCAGTTTTCAGCAGCGCCGGCCGCGCCGTGGCGTAGCGCCGCGCCAGCGCGACGATCGTTTCGGCCGGCACGCCCGTGATCGCGGCCACGCGCTCGGGCGGGAACTCGGCGGCGCGCTCGCGCAGCTCGCGCCAGCCAAGGCTGTGCGCTTCGAGCCAGGCTTCGGCATGGAGGTTTTCGGCAAAAATGACGTGGATCAGGCCAAGCGCGAGCGCGCCATCGGTGGCTGGGTGCGGGCGAATATGCTCGTCGGCGCTGCGAGCCGTCAGCGTGCGGCGCGGGTCGATCACCACCACATGCGCGCCACGCTTCTGGGCCTGGCGCAGCAGCGGCATGAAGTGCGGGCCAGTGCTGGCGGGGTTGTGGCCCCAGATCAGCACCAATTCGCTCGCCAGCACGTCGGCCGGGTCGGGGGCCATGCGCGCGCCAAGCGTCGATTCCACCGCCAGCTCGGCGGCGGCCCCGCAGATCGCCCGGTCGAGGTCGCTCGCGCCCATACGGTTCCACAGGCGCGCATTGCAGATGCCAAGCTGGAGCAGGCCGAGCGTGCCGCTGTAGGAATAGGGCAGAATCGCGGCCGCGCCATATTCGGCAACGATGCCCTGCCAGCGCGCCGCAATCCCGGCCATCGCCGCATCCCAGCTGATGCGCCCCCACTGGTCGCTGCCCTTGGGGCCAACGCGCCGCAGCGGGTAGAGCAGCCGGTCAGGCGCGTAGACGCGGTCGAGGTAGGGGCGCACCTTGGCGCACAGCCAGCCCTGCGTCACCGGGTGGGCCGGGTCGGCACGAAAGCGCACCGCGCGGCCAGCCTGCACTTCGGTGATGGTGGCGCAGGTATCGGGGCAGTCGTGCGGGCAGGCCCCGCGCACAAGCGTGATTGGTTCGGTAGTCATGGCGCTCTCCGTCTGGCACAATTAAAAGTAGCATAGATCGAATAGCGCCTTTTGACAATTCCGCGAACATCTTCTATGG
>LJCR01001022.1 GCA_001399705.1 Kouleothrix aurantiaca | reverse complement strand
GTAGGGAAGGGATAGAGCACAAACACGAACTGCCGCCCGTCCTGCTCGGCCGCCACCGCTTCCAGCAGCGCATCGCTGGAGGCGAGCGAGGCCAGCAGGCGCAGCTCGTGGTCGGGGAAGGCCGGCAGCGTGGTGTGCAATCCGCGGCTGGCGACGGCTGGCGGCACGCGTGGCTCGACGCTCGGCGGCGTGATCGGGAAGCGGCGAATCGGCACACCATTCAGCTCGTCGCGGCCAGCCGGGTAGTAGGGCGCGGGCGGCGCAAACGAGTCGCGGCCGTCGCTGGCCCACACCTCGACCGGCACGCCAAGCGCGTGGATGGCTTCAGCCAGCTGGCGCGCCTGTGTTTCCGCGCCGCCGGCCGTGTCGCGGCCATACCAGGGAACAACAATCGTGATCGTGTCGGGCATTTGTTTCAATGTGGGGCTCAGCGTGCTACCGCCTCAGTTCGGTCTTTCTCGCCGGGTTTTGGAAAAAGAGAAGCCAGCGCAGATGCGAGCGCGCAGCCGCATGCCCCGCCAATACCCTCATGCTTCGCTGCCCTTGCCGTTCGCGTCATTCATTCCCGCCCGCGCGGCCCGCAGCGCGGCTACCTGCGCGCGGCGCTCGGCGTCGAGGCGTATTCCCGCCAGCAGTGCGGCGGTGATCGCAGCGTTGGCGGCGTTCTGCTGCTCCACAATCGGGTTGATGTACCAGCGCAGGTAGCGCCGCACCAGCTTGTTCACCAGCGCAATCGCGCGCTGCGGCAGCGTCTTGCCGATCAGCGGCCAGTGCGCGCTGATCACGCGGTACAGCTCGATCTCATCAAGGCTGCGCTGCAAGTCGCGCTCAAGCGGCGCAGGCTCAAGCTGCCCCTGGGCGATGCGCTGGGAGCGCACTTCGCTGCGCAGCGCCGCCAGAATCGCGGCCACGTCGGCCTGACTGATCGCGGGCTGATCGGTTGTTTCGGGCATTGGGGAGCCTTTTTTAGTAGTCAGGAGTCAGAAGTCAGGAGTCAGCAGGGACAAGCGCAGAGCGTAGAACCAAGAACCGCTGAACTACGGAACCGCAGAAACACGGAATCCATAGCAGTCGGCAGTAATCCGAAACATTCAAACTTTCCAGCCCGTAACTTGCAACCCTCCGTGCCTCTGTGGTGAGCGTAACAGTCGTCTTTCGTCGTTGATCGTCGCGCACGCAACCTGCAACTTGCAACCTTCTAACCTGCAAACTGTTACCGCCCCCGGTAGTCGCGGATGTCGAGCGTGAACTCGCGCGCGCCAAGCTGCTCGGCGCAGTGCAGCAGCGTTTCGAGCAGCAGCACGCGGGCGGGCATCGTCGGCGCGTAGAACAAGTGGCTGGCCGCGCCGCTGTCGGTGGCGCCAAACCCGGCGGCCGGGATGCTGAGCCCAGCGGTGCCAGCCAGCCCATCGGCCCAGCAGCGCTCCATGCGCGGGTCGGCGGTGGCCAGGCCCCAGGTTTCGAGCAAGCTGGCGTGGGCGCGCAGGTAGTCGATATGCCAGTGCGGCCGGCCCAGCGGCCCGCGTTCGTGGCGCGCCAGCCGGCCGGCGATGCCGCCGCTGCCAAGCGCGCTTCCAACAGACAGGTAAAACCCAGCTGCGAAATCGAAGCGGCCCAGCCGGCCAACCGGCAGCGCTTCAAGCTCGGCGCTGAGCTGTAAAATAAGAAGGTAGACGCCTTTCAAGAGTGCCCTGATGCGAACTGAATCCTGCCGCGCATTATAGCATCTTGCGGGCGCGGTGCGCTGTGCTATAATGCGCGCGATTTGCGAATGCCCGGGCGATGGAGCAGGCGGCGCGCTGCGCCCGCCCCATCGCCCGTTCGCGTTGGAGCGCACCACATGAATGTGTTGATCATTGGCTCGGGTGGGCGCGAGCACGCGCTGGCGTGGAAGCTGGCGCAGTCGCCCGATATTCAGGATCTGCTGATTGCGCCGGGCAATGCTGGCACGTCCCGCCACGGGCGCAATGTGCCAGTAAACGCCGACCAGCCCGACTTACTGCTGGAAATTGCCCGCCACGCCAATGTCGATCTGGTGGTGATCGGCCCCGAGGCGCCACTGGTGGCTGGCCTGGCCGACCGCTTTGCCGCCGTCGGGATCGCGGTGTTCGGGCCATCCGCTGCCGCCGCCCAAATCGAAGGCAGCAAAATTTTCGCGAAAGAGCTGATGCAGGAGGCCGGCGTGCCGACCGCCGCCGCGCACAGCTTCGAGAACGCGGCCGACGCGATTGAGTTTGCGCGGCGAAGCGGCCGGCGCTGGGTGGTGAAGGCCGACGGCCTGGCCGCCGGCATGGACGACTACCTGAGCA
>LJCR01001021.1 GCA_001399705.1 Kouleothrix aurantiaca | reverse complement strand
GCTCTCGAAGCCGTCGGCGAACAGGGTGCTCGTCGCTGGCGTGCTGGTGGCGCTGGGCGTCTGCGTAGGGATGTTCGTCGGCGTGTTTGTCGCAGTGGGCGTGTTTGTGGGCGTGTTCGTTGGCGTGTTCGTTGGCGTGTTCGTTGGCGTGTTTGTTGGCAGGCTGGTAGCCGTGGGCGTTTGTGCTGGTGTGCTGGTGGCGCTCTGCACCGTGGGCGTCTGTGCTGGTGTGCTGGTGGCGCTCTGCGCTGTGGGGGAAGGCGCGCCACCGCCGCCCGCCGCGCGGTTGTAGGCCGCCAGCGCATCGATTTCGCCCGCGCCAAAGGTGTTGTCGGCGCCGGCCGTGCCAAGATCGGAAACGCTGCCAAGCAAGGCGTCGCGCTGCTGCGCCACCGTCATGTTCGGGAACGCACCCAGCAGTAGCGCCAGCACGCCGCTGACATGCGGCGCGGCCAGCGAGGTGCCCGAAGGCGTGTAATAGAAGCCATACAGGTCGGTGGTGTTGATCAGCGCGCCGGGCGCGACCATATCGGGGTAGGTGCGCGAGGCGCTGCCACAGCTGCTTGGGCCGCGGCTGCTGCCCGAATAGATCGCGCCGCTGTTGTTCACCGCGCCGACCGCGAGCGCCTCGGGGTTGTTGGCCGGGCTGGCGCTGGACGATGTGCCGGGGCCATAGTTGCCAGCCGCGAACACTGGCGTGATGCCGGCCGCCACCAGACTTTGCAGGTCGGGCTGGAAATCGAGATTGCAGCCGCCAATATTACCCAGCGCCCAGGAATTGTTGACGACGTTGGGCGCGTCGGCGGTATTCGGGTCGTTGTCGGGGTCGAGCAGCCACTGGTAGCTCTGGTGAATTGCCAGCGCTGTGGCGATGCCGCTATCGTTGAAAATTTTGGCAGCAATCCACTTGGCCTGCGGCGCAACACCAATCGATGTGCCGCCAGCGTCGCCGCCCACCATCACGCCCATCGTCCAGGTGCCATGGCCGTTGGGATCGGCTGGGCTGGGGTGCTGGCCATAGGGATCGAACCAGCTATTGGAACCGCCGCGCCAGCGCCCGCTCAAATCGGGGTGCGTTGCATCAACGCCTGTATCGAGATTTGCCACGACCACGCCCTGGCCCTGGTAGCCCAGCGCCCAGAGCGCCGGCACATTGATCGTATTCAGGTTGGCCTCGGGCGTGCTGGAACTCGTGCTGGCGGTGCGCGGTGCCGACTGAATCAGCGCGTCGTCGGCAATGCGCGCGATCTGCGGCTGCGCGCCGATCTGCCTGATTGCGTCGGGCGTGCCGGTGATGGCAATTGCGTTGAACACCCACAGCGGAGTGTAGCGCTGCACCGCGCCCGATTTTGCGAGGCTCGCCAGCAGTGCGAGCAACGATTTTTGCTCGGCGTCGGCCTTTTTCCGCAGCGCCTTGACCAGCTTCTTCTGGCGATCTTTGTGATCTGAACCCGTGACCGTTTTCACGTCGAGCTGGTTTTTGAGGATCGCAATCACGCTGACAGGCTGCGCCGTTTGGGCTGCAAGCGCGCGCGCAACGCTGGCGTCGATCTGGGTGGGAGCGGAAGCGCCGGCGCGGGCGGGGCCGAGCAGGCTGATGGCAAGTGCGACGACAATTGCGAGCATTGCGATCCAGTGGGCAGAGCGTGTCATGGCATATTCCTCAGGCTCCAGGCGCGCGGCCCGGTTGGGTATTGGTGATCGCCGGCTGCGATGTGCTGGGTTTTTCTGCCGTGCGCCGCCGCAGCGCCCAGGCCGCCAGCGCGATCAACACGGCGGCGAGCAGCGCGGCGGCCCATGCCCACGGTGCCAGCGGCGCGGCCGAGATCACCACCGGGCGGGTGGCCCGCGCAGGCGGCAGAACCGTCCACGTTATGGTTGTTGTCGCGTCGGGCAGGCCGGCACGCCGCACCGTGACGGTGAGCTGCCACGCGCCGGGCTGGGCCAGCGCGGCGTCCACAATTTCGTAGCGCCCGGCACCCTGCGCGCGGGCAAGCATGCCGGGTGTTGCCGCGCCCTGCTGCGAAACAAGGCGCACACCAACCTGCTCAATCGGCCCGGGGGCGGGGCGGCGCGTATCGAACACGCCCAGAGTGATGAAGTTCTGGCCCGGCCGGTTCGGCTTCAGCGCCACCGTCACGAGCAGATCGTCGGCGTGGCTGGTGGCGAGCGCGGGAACATCGGCGGGCGGCGGGTCGAAGTCGGGGCCGCGCGCGGGCTGGCCAGCTGCAAGCACGGCCGCGCAGAGCACAATTGCGCCGCCAACCAGCGCCTCGGCGCGCACGGCGCGCCAGATTGGTGGGCGGCCCATC
>LJCR01001020.1 GCA_001399705.1 Kouleothrix aurantiaca | reverse complement strand
ATGTCGAGCTGATGCGCGCCTACGCCGCCCGCACCGACTGGGCCGGCTCAAAGACGATTCGCATGCGCTTTCTGGCTTCGCCGGTTGAGATCCCTGGCGCGGATGGGCATGTCGCGGGCGTGAAGATCGAGCGCAACCTGCTTGTGTCCGATGGGCGCGGCGGGCTGCGCGCCAAGGGCACCGGCGAGTTCGAAACGCTCGACTGTGGCATGGTGCTGCGCTCGGTGGGCTACCGGGGCGTGCCGCTCAAAGGCGTGCCGTTCGACGAGGCATCCTACACGATCATGAATGTCGTTGGGCGCGTGACGCACGCCAGCAGCGGCGAAAGCATCCCGGGCGAGTATGTGGTGGGCTGGGCCAAGCGCGGCCCTTCCGGCGTGATCGGCACCAACAAGCCCGACGCCGTTTCGACCGTGGCGGCGATGGTGGAAGATGTGCCGACGCTCGATGGAATTGATGACGCCAAGCGCGACCCCGACGCCGTGCTGACGCTGCTCAAGGCGCGCAAGCCCGATTATGTCACCTACGCCGACTGGAAGAAGCTCGACGCCCACGAGCTGGCGGCGGGCGCGGCGCAGGGCCGCCCACGCGTCAAGGTCACTCGCGTGGCCGAGATGCTGGATGTGATCAAGGGCTAAACCAGCACATTTCAAAATGGGTGGTGGGAACGTTTACCACCAAGACACAAAGACACCAAGGACTTCGTATGCAATACAACCTTGGTGTCTTTGTGCCTTGGTGGTTAATATAAAAAAGGTATTGGGGCTAGAACACCAAACGATGGAGGCACGGAGAAAATTCAACTTCTCCGTGCCTCTGTGTCTCTGTGGTTCAAAATCTGGCGCTACCGCAAGCCGGCGAACAGGTCACTTTCGTAGCCCTCGCGCGGCGGCAGCGGCACCCGCGATTGGAGCAGGGTAAAATACTCGGTGCCGAACCAGGTGCGCCCAATGTCGTCGGGCATGCTCAGAAACGGGCCGTCGGTGGCGATCTGCGTGCGGTGCTCCAGCAGCGCGGCGCGCTTCAAAGGCATATACTCGGCCACGTCAATCTCGGTGGTAATCACGTCATCGGGCGCGGTATAGTTTTCGATCTTGTAGTCGGGGTTGTCGAGCGGGGTTTTCATGCCACGGGCGCGCATCGCCTCCCACGCCTGGCGCGAACGTTCGCGCGGGCGGTTCATTTCGTAGAGCTTGGCGACCGCCCAGGCCGGCCCGGCCTCGGGGTAGCGCGCCGGGTCGGCGGCCGCCTCAAAGGCTTCCTGAGTGGTTTTGTAGCAGGCAATATGGTCAGGGTGGCCGTAGCCGCCGTGCGCGTTGTAGGAAATCAGCACCTGCGGGCGGTAGGCGCGGATCAGCTTCACCAGGCGCTCGGTCGCCTCGTCGGGGTCGGCTTGGTGGAAGCACTCGGGGTGCGCGTTCGACTCGCGCCCGTCCATGCCCGAGTCGCGGTAGCCAAGAAACTCCTGGCGCGCGATGCCCAGAATATCGGTGGCGCGGCGCAATTCCTCGCGGCGTATCTCGGCCAGGCGCTCGTGATTCTCGGGCGTGTCGATCTCCTTCACCACAATCTCGCCTTCTTCGCCCAGCGTTGCCGTCACCAGCACGGTTTGAACGCCTTCTTTCGCATAGTGTGCGAACGTGCCGCCCGAGCCAATCACCTCGTCGTCGGGGTGCGCATGAACAATCATCAAGGTCAGCGGGTTTTCCATGGGTTCGCGTTCTCCTGTTCCACGGGTCGATACCAGGCGTTTGGCGCAACAACACGGCTGTTCGCGCGTCTTATAGAATGAGATGAATCGTTCGCAAGCCACAGAGAAAGCCACACGTACGTGCCTTCCTCCGTGTTCTCGGTGCTCTCTGTGGCTTTTGTACGGTACACCGCACCGGGCCGGGCAAAATGAGAGCCCGATGATAGTTGCACATAGCCAGTTGCCGCCAACGCCTGCCGCGTGATACTATACACCCAGACGATGTATTGTGCTGGAAACAATACACAGTATTGAGCCGAATATGACAGAGCTACCAATCACCGATATCCACCAGCTTATCCAAGAAGGGCGCGCCGCTGCAATGGCGGGCGACACGCTCGCCGCGCGCGCATTATTCCGCCGCGCCACCGAGCTCGACGCGAGCAGCGCCGAGGCGTGGGTGGGCTTGAGCAGCGTTGTGCCAATTCTGGCCGAAAAGCGCGAGTACCTGCAAAAGGCGCTGGCCCTGCAGCCCGACAACGCCGACGCCGCCGCCAGCCTGCGCTATGTCGAGCAGCTGATCGCGCAGGGCATGCAGCTCGAACCCTCGCGGCGGCGCGAAG
>LJCR01000102.1 GCA_001399705.1 Kouleothrix aurantiaca | reverse complement strand
GTGTAGGGCATGCCTGCCCAGCCAGCCATGCGCGCCAGGCGCGTGTAGGCCGCGTTTGCCGGCGAAAGGCCCTGCACCTCGCGCCGCAGCACGAGCAGGAAAATACCGGCAGCGGCCAGAAGCGCAGCCAGCACGCCGCCGCCAATGGCCAGCTGGCGCGCGCGCTCGGCGGCCAGGCGCGCTTCCTGCTCGCGCCGCAGGTCTTCCAGGCTGAGGTTCGAGCCGCTTGAGCGCAGCTCTTGCTCTTCCAGCAGGCGCCGCAGCCGATCTTCGGCCTCGCTCTGCGAGATCGGCGGCGCGGTCAGGCCGCTGCTCGGGTCGGCCACATCGTTCTGCGGCAGCGCCGGGCGCGAAGGCACACTTGCATACGACGCCGGCGTTGGCTCGAAGCGCTGCCAGCCATAGCCGGGGAAGTACACTTCCGGCCAGCTATGCCCGACGCTCTCGCGCACCACATAGGCGTTCAGTTTGGGGTCAAGCGAGCCGCCTGCGTAGCCCTGCGCCAGGCGCGCCGGCACATTCAGCGAGCGCAGCAGCACCACCATGCTGGTGGCAAAATCGTCGCAGTAGCCGCGCTGGCTGGTGAACAGGAAATAATCCACCCAGTCGCCGTCTTCTGGCGGGCGCGGGCGCGTTTCATCGTAGGTCAGCGTGCGCAGGTAATTCTGAATGGCCAGCGCCTGCTCGTAGGGGCTGACCGCGCCAACCTGCTGCGTCACCTCAATCGCCTTGGCGCGCGTGCGGTCGGTGACGGAAGGCGGCAGCTGCAGGTAGTGCGTTTTGATCCAGGCGGGGTAGCTGTCGCCGGCCTGGCGCAGGCTCTGCTCGTCAACGGTTGAGACGTAGGCCGAAACCGTAAACGGCGTGCTGGCCTGGATGGGCGTGTCGGCAAACACCGCCGAGGTCTCATCAAAATTCGGCACGGCGTTGCCGCTATTGGTCACAAGCACGCCGTTTTGAATCGCCACTGGAATATTTGCCGACGCAAACTGCCCGCCGAAAATCAGCAGGTCGCTCGGGTTGTCGTTGGCCAGCTCGATCGTCTGGGTCACGAGCTGCCGGCCGGCAATATCGGCCTGCGGGACGCTCACGTTAGGCGTGATTGGGCTGCGCGCCTGAATATCTGTTGTAAATCCAAGCTCTGCGCGAGCGCGCTCGCCGACCGTATTATCCCAGCCCTGGCCGGTATATTTATCTTTAGCCACGGCGCGCCAGTAATCGAATTTCGACGAGCGCACACGCATCACCTCGGCATCGCCCAGGGCGCGCGGCCCGCCCGCACGAACCGCGCCAGTGGCGAAGCTGCCGCCGCCGCTGCCGGGTGGCGCGTTGATCGTGCTGAAGGCATTTTCCCAGCCGGCGCGCGCCGCATTCAGCGGGGCGCTCACCGTGCGCCATACCCGCGCAACCTGGGCGCTGCTCACCGTGCCTGGCAGGATGCTGGTGATCAGCACTACCGCGCTGCAAAATAGCGTCGCCGCCAGCAGAAAGCGCCACGGCATAAACTCGGGGTATTCCACCGCGTTCATCTGCCAGCGCTGCTGATGCAGCACAACATTCTGGTGGACAACCACAAGCAATGCGCTGCCAAGGAAAATGAAAAAGAGCTGGTTGGGTTTCGGTGAGGCAAAGGTATAATTCACCAGAATGATCAGCGCGTTCAGCACCACTGCCGTCCAGGCGCGGCCCGAGCGGAACAGCAGCCAGCCGGTCGCGTAGCCAAGCGCCCACATCAGCAGCGCCAGCGCGACGACGAAGAGCACAATATCTTCGCCGCGGCCGCCGGCTTGCAGCACGCGCAGCCAGATTGCGGTGCGGATCAAAATCTCGCTGGCCCAATCGCCCCAGGTTATCAGGCGCGCGCCTACCGCCGAGCCAAGCTCGTGGCGAACTTCGCGCACCAGCAGCGGGCCGCTGTTCTGCACCGCCCAGGCCAGCCCAAGCGCGGCGCTCAGCAGGTGCGCCAGCCAGCCTGGCAGCCAGCGAAATTGCGCGAACACAATGCCCAGCACCAGCGCGGGCAACGCCACCAGAGCCAGAATGCCCAGCCCTTCGGCCCAGTTTGAGGTGGCAATGCTGCGCGTTACCGACCAGACCATGAGCGCTGCGAGCACACCACCCGGCAGGGTTACGGGCAGGTTCCAGCGCATATACCAGGGTTGCGCAGGCGTCGCCGCGCGAGTGGTTGCAACCATGCTCAACCTTTATCAACATGCCCGCATGGCGCGGGCCTCAGGAATCCAGCTGAAAAATCGCACATGCATTTTGCCACACCGCCGCGCTCAGCATTTCAAGCGGCAGTTCGCGCAGTTCGGCCAGGCGCTCGGCCACAAGACGGGCGTGCGCTGGCTCGTTGCGCCGGCCGCGCCGCGGGTGTGGCGCGAGGTACGGGCTGTCGGTTTCTGTCAGAATACGATCAAGTGGCGCGCGGCGCGCAACCTCGTGCAGCTCCGCCGCTTTTGCAAAAGTCACCGGCCCGCTGAACGACAGGTGGAAGCCAACCTCAAGGCAGGCGGCCGCATACGCCCAATCGCCCGAGAACGAGTGCATAATGCCGGGCTGGCCGCGCGCCGCGTCGTTCAGAATGCGCACGGTGTCGGCCTGCGCGTCGCGGCTGTGAATCACCACCGGGCGGCGCAGCTCGCGCGCCAGTTCGAGTTGCTGGCGAAAAAGCTGTTCTTGCAGCTCGTGCGGCGCGCGGTCGTGGTAGTAGTCGAGCCCGATTTCGCCAATTGCCACCACTTTGGGGTGCGCGGCCAGCTGCCGAATCTCTTCCAGCCAGCCTGCGTCGGCCTCGAGCGCGTAGTGCGGCTGGATGCCGACCACCGCGTAGATGCGCGAGTCACTCTCGGCCAGCCGCACCGCCGCGCGCGAGGATTCGCGGTCGTAGCCTACTTCCACCATCCGCACAACGCCTGCCATCAGCGCGCGCTCAAAGGTCGCGGCGCGGTCGGGATCGAACTCCGCCGCATTCAGATGCATGTGTGTATCGATAAACCGGAGTGTTTGCGTCATGGCGGCAATTGTACCACGGAACCGCCGCCAGGCCAGGGCAAAAGGTGAGAAAATAATGAACGAAGCTTGGATGCTGTGATACAATAAGAAAACTTGTCACCTGTATCGTGTCGCGCCTCCACCCTTGCCGTCAGAGATTCGTGCGGGTAGCATACAAAGCCGATGAAAAACGCTATCAGTGTCCTCGTCGTCGAAGATGATTTTCATATCGCGAAGCTTATTAGTGTGCTCCTGCGCGATGCCAGCTATAATGTCGTCACTGTGAGCACCGCGAAATCGGCGTTTGCCCAGCTTGAAAAAGCGCCGATTGATCTGGTTGTGCTCGATTGGATGCTGCCCGATATGCCTGGCGATCAGGTGTGCCGCAGGATCAAAACACTTTCGGGCGATGCGTTTCTGCCGGTTCTGATGCTCACAGCCCGCACAACCCTGGCCGAGCGCATTGCTGGCCTGGAGGCCGGCGCCGACGACTACCTGACCAAGCCTTTTCACAACGAAGAGTTGCTTGCGCGCGCCCGCGCGCTGCTGCGCATTCGCAAGGCCGAGCAAACCCGCGCCGAAACGCTGTTGGCGCTTGAGCGGCAGCACCAAGAGCTCAAGGCCGCCTACGAAAAGCTGCGATCGACACAGGCACAGCTCATCCAGGCGTCTAAAATGGCATCGTTAGGGGAGCTCGTCGCTGGTGTTGCGCACGAGCTCAATAACCCGCTGGCGATTATTTTAGGCAATGCCGAGCTTTTGCCCGAGTTCAGTAATGAAGACGACCGGCGTGCAGTCCAACAGATAATTGCAGCCACCCAACGTGGTCGCCGCGTAGTACAGAGTCTGGTCACGTTTGCGCGCCACGATAAGATTGAGTTCGACTGGCACAGCCCGAGCGACCTGATCGAACGCGTGCTCGACCTGCGGCGCAGCACCTTTCGCACCAGCGATATTGGCCTGCATGTTACCTACGAAAGCAACGTGCCGCGCGTGTGGGTCGATGGCCCGCAGATTCAACAGGTTGTGCTGAACTTGCTGATTAATGCCGAACAAGCCCTGCGCGACCGCCCAAACGGCCAGATTCTGATCGACCTGTATACTGCTACCAAGCCTTCTGCCGAGCCCGATGTGCTGCCCAATTTGCAGCGCGCGCCTAAAGAAGGCATTGGCGACGGCCTGGTGGTAATTGATGTGGCCGACAACGGGCCCGGCCTGGCGCCGCAGGTGCTCAATCGCCTGTTCGAGCCTTTTGTGACAACGCGCCCGCCCGGGCAGGGCACTGGCCTGGGCCTTTCGATCTGCTTTGGCATTGTGCGCGAGCACGGCGGGCGGATCTGGGCCGAAAGCGAGCTTGGCATCGGCACGACGATCTCCGTTGCCCTGCCGCTTGTCAGCAGCCGCACCAGCGACGACGAGCTCAGCGACGATGACGCCGCCAGCCGCAGCAATGAAACCGCCATTCGCTGCCGCGTGCTGGTGGTGGATGACGAAGAGCCGGTGGCCCGGCTGCTGGCGCGTTTGCTGCGCCAGATTGGGCACGACCCGCTGATCGTCGACAGCGGCGCGGCCGCGATCGAGCGCATTCGGCGCGAGCCATTTGACTTAGTGCTGAGCGATGTTAAAATGCCCGGTATGAGCGGGTTCGAACTGCACCAGACAATCAAACAGTACAACCCTGAACTCGCGGCGCGAGTCGTCTTCGTGACCGGCGACATGCTAAGCGCCGCAACACAAGCCCGCATTGCCCAAACTGGCAACCCCTATATAGCGAAGCCGTTTGCAATTGATCGTCTTGAAGCGCTAGTGCGAAGCCTGCTCGCCCAACGCCCGATTGAACGCTAGATCTCCCAGCTTGTCCAGTGTAGCACGCTCGCTGCCCACCGATGTGCCTGTCGCCTTGCTATGCTCGCTCAGGGGTTCCTTTTTCAGAAAAGCTACGACAACTCATCGGATAAGCCGAACACGCAAGCAACGACGCTCCCTGCGTGGTCATCGCCCGGTATCGTGTTTACACTGGTGATGCTGGGAGGAGATCGAGTAGTGGAACAGACGTTTACCCAGGCCATTGCTGAAATCGCAGCCGATAATCGCTCGGGTGCAACACAAATTGCCGAACGCGCGGCCGATATTCTGCTCCAGCGCGCCTCGGTCGGGCAGGCTCCTTCCGCCGAAGCATTTCGCCGGGAAATTCTTCTCACCGGCTGGGCGCTGATTCACGCCCAGACCGTGATGGCCCCGCTGGTCAATCTGGTGAATACCGTCATGTGGCGCATGGAACAAGGCGACTCGCCACGCGTGCTCCATCAGGCGGTTGCCCATGCCACCGAAGAATTCAAACGCCAGCTGCACCAGCACGCACTCCATGTAGCCGAAGGAACGCTGGGCCTGATCGACGAGGGCAGCAAAATCGTCACCCTTTCATTCAGCAGCACAATCCAGCACGCGCTGATTCATGCCCAGCGGGCCGGGCGGCGCATTGAAGTGATCTGCGCCGAGTCGCTGCCGGGGCGCGAAGGCCGCGAGACGGCCCAGGTGCTGCGCAGCTGTGGCGTGAATGCCACGCTCTACGACGACGCGGCGGCCCTGGCGGCAATAGAAAAAGCGAACCTGGTGCTGGTCGGCGTCGACATGCTCACCTCGACCGGACTGATCAACAAAGCCGGTACCGAGGCTCTGGCACGGGCGGCGCGCGCAGCCGGCGTTCCCTTCTATACCCTGTGCGGCAGCGAAAAATTTCTCCCGCCCGGCTTCCAGCTCGATCGCGTCGAGCCTGCGCCAGCGAATGGCAGCACCCGCGCAGCGCTGCCAAACCTGAGCGAGCTGCCGTTCGACTTCACACCGCTTGAGCTGCTTTCGGGTATTGTGACCGAACAGGGTATTTTACCAATCGCCGCGATCGAGGCATGGCTGGCCGCCACACGGCTGCACCCGGCGCTGTCGCACTACTCAGCCGAGGCCGTGTATTAAAACCAGGTGTTGGTGCGCAACAATTGCAGCCGTGCCGGCGTCGAACCGTCGGTCGTGCTGGTGATGTTCGAATATGGTATACTGTTGCCTGCTAGCGCTTTCTGACGCAGAAAAGCAATCTCGAAAATGCCGCACATGGCCCTTGACTTAGAACACATGTTCTATTATAATAATCCTCACCAACGACGACCAAACAGGATTCGAGCGGCACTCGCTCTGTCGGCGGCGGCAGCGCCGCGGGCAGCGCTTGCCCAGGTGAGGAGTTTCGGCCATGGCAATCACGCAGAAAACGTTGCGCCCGGGCACACGGGCGCGCCTTCAGCCAACAACGCAACGCCTGTATAGTGCCGTTTATGCCGTGACGCTGCTGCTGGCAGCTGTGGCGATTTACCTGTTTGTGAGCCTGGCCCTTGGCAAAGCGCAAACCCTGATCGACGATTTTCGCTATGGCCGGCCGCGCACCACGCAGCTTGAAGCGTTTGTGGGGCATAACGAAGCGCAGGGGCAGCCAACCCACCTGCTGGCCATGAACCTGAACCGCCAGGCGGTGATTATTGAGCTGCCGGGTGGCGATGCGGCCAAAGCGCGAACGATCAGCGGCCCGTATCTGTTTGGCGCAAACGAAGATCTGACGCCGGTTACGCTGAGCCTGCGCGACATGGATGGCGATAGCAACGTCGATTTGTTACTGAATGTTCGGAACGAGCAAGTGGTCTATCTCAATAAAAATGGAGAATTCCGCCTGCCGACGCCGGCCGAACAAGCCGCATTGGCACAAGGGAATCGCTAATGAGCGCTGATGCTCCGCGCCCACGAAAACCGCAAACAGCCACAGCTGAGGCCAAACGCACCAACCCGCGCTTCGAGGTGAAGCACGAACCGCTGCGCGAAGGGCCAAAGCTCCTTGGGGGCCGCCGCGATCTTTTCGAAGATATTGACGATATTCGCCCGCGCACTGCACGCGCCACGGTTCCTGCGGCGGCGCAGCCGCGCCGGCCCGAGCCGCTAAACCGCCTGGCAAGCCCGCCCGACGCGTACGCCCCACCGCGCGCGCCCGAGCCACTGCGCAACTCGCTGCCCAAGCGCACCAACGACCTGCACTACGCTGATCATCTCCTGCGCGAATTGCCGGGCGCGCGCATGGCCACGCCACGCGGCCCCGTGTACGAGGAACCGGGCAGCTTTTTGCGCGGCCGGCCCTGGCTGCTGGCGATGATCGCTGCGGTGAGCCTGCTGGTGGTCTGGTTCGCGGCCACACCCGCGCAAACGGTGATTAGC
>LJCR01001019.1 GCA_001399705.1 Kouleothrix aurantiaca | reverse complement strand
AAGCTGTTGCATCTCACACTTCCTTGTGGCACTGCCTGCCGCGTGGCGAGGAAACGAGCAGCCGGCCCAGAGGCAGTGAACGAAAAAGCCACAGCGGCACCACGAACACAAAGGGCTCGTTCCGCAAATCCTTCGTGCCCGGGCGCCGCTGGAGCTGGGAAATCACAGGTTGGCTAAACTTCGGCCTCGCGGGCGCGGCCTAGGCGCTCGATAATCAGCGCCGGGTCGGAGGTGCGGGCCAGCTCGGCGGCGGCGTCCTCATCCTCAATCACCTCGGCCAGGTTCGCCAGCACGCCCACGTGCTCGTCGGCGTTGGCGGCAATACCGATCACAAGGTAGGCTTTCTCGCCTTCTTCCCACTCCACGCCAGCAGGAATCTGCAGCACCGAAATGCCGGTGCGGATCACTTCGCCCAGGTTTTCGTGCTGGCCATGCGGGATGGCCACGCCATTGCCCAGGTAGGTCGACATGGTCATTTCGCGGTTGAGCATGCCCTGGACATAGTTCGGCTGAACGCAGCCGCCGTGCCGCAGCAGCTCGCCGGCCTGGCGAATTGCATCCTGCTTGCTGCTGGCCGTTGCGCCCAGGCGCACCGTATCGCTCGATACAATTGCCATGGCTAGCGCGCCTCCATCAGATCGCCGCCCGTCTTCAACGACTCAACGATCTTGTCGAACACCGGATCGTTCAGGAACTGCGAAAAAGCGATGACCACAGCGTTAGGCGCCTGTTTACGCGCAAAATCGGCCAAACCCTTGTGTGCAACTACCACTTTGGCGCTGGCTGGCACCGCCCGCACGGGCTTGTGGATGACGTTCACGGACAGGCCAGCCGCTTTGAGCTTCTTCTTCAGGGCGTTCACACCCATAATGCTGGAACCGATGCCGGCCTCACACGCGAAGATAATTGTATCAACACTCGATGCGGGGATAGATGTAGCCATACCAGACTCCTTTCATGGAGCGCGGGTGGCGCCGACATCGCTGATGGCGCCACCCGGCAGCTTGCATTAGGCGGTTACCGCACGCGGCGCAGCCTCGGCCTCGGCCACTTCCTCGTCGTCCTCGGCGCGCACTGGGAAGACGCGCAGGATGAACGAGCCGACCAGGAACGATGCCACGATGCCGATCAGCACACCACCCAGTACCGGGATATGCTGGCCGAGCGGGATAACCGCCAGATAAGCAAAGATCGAGCCAGGGGCGGGCGAAGCCACCACGCCAGCGCCGGTGATCACGAACCACAGGTCGGCCAGGATGCCGCCGGCCCACATCGCCACAATCATAATCGGGTGCGCCAGGATGTAGGGGAAGTAGATCTCGTGGATGCCGCCCAGGAAGTGGATGATCGCCGCGCCCGGGGCCGACAGCTTCAGCATACCCTTGCCCGAGAACCAGTAGGCCAGCAGCAGGCCCAGGCCAGGCCCAGGGTTGCTTTCCAGCATGAAGTGGATGGCCTTGCCGTTCTTGGCAACTTCGGCCACACCCAGCGGCGCCAGAATGCCGTGGTTGATTGCGTTATTGAGGAACAGCACCTTGGCCGGCTCAATCAGGATATCGGCCAGCGGCAGCAAGCGCGAAGCAATCAGGAAATCGACGCCAGCGCCCAGCGCGTTGCTGAAGGCCTGAACGATCGGGCCAATGACCACATTGGCGATCAGCACCAGCGCGAGGATCAGGAAGCCGGCGGAGAAGTTGTTGAACAGCAGCTCAAAGCCAACCGGGATCTTGTCCTCAAGCGCCTCGTCGATTTTCTTCATCAGGTAGCCGCCGAGCGGGCCCATGATCATGCCACCGAGGAACATTGGGATGTCGGCGCCAACAATCACGCCCATGGTGGCAGCCGCGCCGACCACACCACCGCGATGATCGTAGATCATCTTGCCGCCGGTGTAGCCAATCAGGATGGGCAGCAGGTAGGTAATCATCGGGCCGACGAGCTTGGCGAAGCCTTCGTTGGGAATCCAGCCAACCGGGATGAAGAGGGCGGTAATCAAGCCCCAGGCAATGAATGCGCCAATGTTCGGGACCACCATCGCAGCCAGGAAGCTGCCGAAGCTCTGGATCCGCTGTCGCATGATGCGTTTCTCCTTTGAAGATCGTTTGTCGAACCTATCGCCGTTGATCGGTGCAAGCCGTGCCGCACAGGCGCGCCAGTGCCCCCGGGTAAGCCCTGGCGAATCAATGCGATGTGATCCCGAAATCCGGCCACGAGCATCCGACGCAGCGGATCACAGAGCTGTTTGCGGCGCTGCCGCAGTGCCCTGCCCGCCAAACGTTCGAGCGACGTGGATGAGAGTTTGTATTGCTTGCAC
>LJCR01001018.1 GCA_001399705.1 Kouleothrix aurantiaca | reverse complement strand
ATCTACAGCCACTTTGCCGCGCCCGAGCGCAGCGACATCGGCGGCGGGCGCCTGGCCGAAGAACTGGAAAGGCTGGCCCAGATTTTTCATCAGGCCAGCCCAAACAGTCTTATTCTGCTCAACGAGCCGCTCGCCAGCACCGATCACGGCGCGGCGCGCGCGCTTGGCCGCGATGTGCTAGCCGGGCTGCAGCTGCTCGGCGCGCGCGCGATCTTCGTCACCCACCTGTACGAGCTGGTCGACGACCTGCTGGGCGGCGATTCGCCCTCTGCCGGTGTTGTCAGCCTGGTGGCGCAGGTTAGCGCCCCGCCCGAAGGCAGCGACGCGCCCGAGCCAAGCTACCAGATTGTGCCCGGCCATCCGCAGCCAGCCGGCTACGCCGCCGAATTGGCGCGCCGCTACGGGCTCAGCCGCGAGCAGTTGCGTGTGGCGCTGCGCGAGCGCGGGCTGGCTGGCTAGCGCCGGCCATGGTTCGGCGTATGCGCGCACCAGCAGCACCAGTAGCCAGAAGCTGAAGGCCAGGTCGGGCCAGCAGTAAAAGGTATCGACCAGGCCATGCACCAGCGCCGCCGCTAGCGCCGCCAGCGCGCCATGCACCAGCCGCGCCCCCGGTGCACCGGGCTGGCTGCGCACCACCGCCCAGCCGTATATCGCTGTACGCAGCACAATCAGCGCCATCGCCAGAACGCCCAGCGGGCCAAGATTCAGCCACAGCTCCAGCACAAAGGTGTGCGGCTGGTGGGCATACTGGTCGAATCCATGCACCAGCGACGGATCGATCAGGCTGCGGCCGAACACCGGGTTGTGGTAGTAGTAAAACTGGTCGAGGCCGACGCCGAACGGGTGAATTCGCAGTAATTCCAGCGCTTCACGCCAGAGCATCAGGCGCGCGCTGGCGCTGGCCCCGGCAAGTCCGCCGCGCAGGGTCAGCATGAGTGCGGCGACGCCACACAGCAGCGTGCCGCCAAACAGCAGCCCCGGCAGCAGCCAGGCATGGAAGCGCCGCCGCAGCCAGGGCAGCCCCAGCACGACGGCCGCCGCCGCTGCCCCCAGCCACGCCCCGCGCGAAAACGACACCAGCATGCCGCCCAGGCACAGCACCGTGATTGCACCATACAGCAATGCCCGTCCCGTTCGTGTGCGCCGCTCAATCAGCAGCAATGCCATTGCCAGCGGCCACACCCGGCCAAGAAACAGGCCCAGGTTGTTCGGGTTTGTGTAGACCGAGGTCGCGCGCGGCATGCGATTCAGCACATCGCCGCTGAAATCGAGCGAGATTAGCCGGCTAAAGAGCTGGGGTGCCAGCAGCGCCCCGGCAAATTCGGCCAGCGCCAGCAAACCAACCGCCGCGCCGCCGGCCACAAACGCCAGCAGCAAAGGGCGCAGCGCCCGTGCAGCGGATTGCCCGGCGGCGATCTGCCGCTGCACCAGGAACTGAGCAAGCGCCACAAACAGCAGCGGCTCGGCCACGAACCAGCGGAACGCCCGCAAAGCATCTTGTTGCGCCACCGACTCAGGCGCGGTATACCAGATCCCAAATACGCCCGCCACCAGCAAGATCAGCTCGGGCGCATAGCTGCGCAGCAGCCGCCAAGTCCCGCTCAGCGTACGCGTGAACAAACCCCTGATCGCGCTGGGAAGTGCGATGAAGCCAGCAGCTGCGCAGCACAGAAACAGCGCCAGCTCATGTGGCGGCACCGCGTGCGGCAGCATTCCCGGCAACCGCAATTGCATCAGAAACAAAGGAACCGTCAGCGGTACAAACAACAGCGCCAGATCAATGCGCTGCAGGGCCAATAGCCCAAACAGCAGCACGCCAAGCACCTTGAGCGGCGGAATGGTGCTGAAATAACACAGTATCAGCCCCAGCGCCAGCCCGAGAATCTGCGCCACAACAATCCATTGCCGGGCGACTGGGCCCGCCGCACGCTGGCTTGTGGCTGCCAGCCTGCGCGCATACGAAGTTGCCATAGATACTCCTCGCCTCCACCAACCACCTTGAACTAGCAAGTGCCATACCTAGTGTTGCGTTTATGGCCACGATTTTGCCATCAATATCGCGAATTCGCTGGCACCATTGCCCCTGCACGGAAGAGAAGTATCGCCAGTGTCGTGCCGCAGCCCTTCAGGGTGCGGTAAAGGCTTTCCCATCCCAGCGTTGCTATTCGGAAGCTCCACAATCCTTTCTTTAGTAAACTCTTATATTTGGTGGGTGTTGGGCTTGAACTGGCCTGCCCCGCCAACAAAACGGGCCGGATGCAGTGCTGCACCCGGCCCAATCAGCGGTGATTGAACGACCCTTAGGCCTCGTCGCCCC
>LJCR01001017.1 GCA_001399705.1 Kouleothrix aurantiaca | reverse complement strand
ACGCTACGCTCGCGCAGGCAGAGCTAGGCTGGCAGCCCGAGCACAGCACGCTTGACACGATGATCGGCAGCGCGTGGGCGTGGCGGCAGGCGCACCCGCACGGCTATTAGGCGCTGCGCTGGCAGTTTCACGTGGCTCAGCCCGCAGGGCCGCTGGGGCTTGTATTTCAGCCAGCGCCTTTCGTTAAGCAGCTTGCTCAGGCCGCAAGGCCGCTGGGGCTTCCCGCCCAGCACCCCGGCCAGGGCTATCGCCCTTGGAACCCAAAAGAAAGCGGGAACAATCAGAAAGCAGTGCTGTCATGCCTCCGTTATGCTTGCCGCTGGCAGCTAATGATGTGCGGAACGCCAATCTGAAATGCTTTCAACCAATCAAGAATTTAATAGTTCGATGCCTTGCCTTTATCCACAACGGAGGCATGACAGAAAGACGTTGCAGATACTGGCCACGTTCATTAGGGGGTTCGGGGCAAGGTCCCGACCGGGGAGTGCAGAGGGCCGCGGCCGGCCCTTTGCCGCGGAGCGCGAGGGCGCGTAGCCCTCGCAGGGTGTGGGGCGGACACACAGGTAAGTGGGGGCGGGCACGCAGGTCCGCCCAGACAGCGTTGCATCCGTAGCACGCCTGTGCGAGCGATCGACCAAAAGGCGGATGCGAAAACTGCCCGAACCGTGTATAATGGAGCTTCTACACAAGCTCTAACCCAACAAGGTGATACATGGGATTTCGGGTTGTTGCGCCCTACCAGCCCACCGGCGATCAGCCAAAAGCGATCGCGCAGCTGGTCGAAGGCGTGAAAAAAGGCTATCGGCATCAGACGCTGCTCGGTGCCACTGGCACGGGCAAAACGGCGGTGATGTCGTGGGTGTTCGAGCAGCTGGGTCGCCCGGCGATCGTGATGGCGCATAACAAAACGCTGGTCTCGCAGCTCTACGCCGAGTTCCGCGAGCTGCTGCCCGACTCGGCCGTCGAGATGTTTATTTCGTACTACGATGTGTATACGCCTGAGGCGTATGTTCCCAGCAAAGACCTGTATATCGAAAAAGAAGCCCAGATCAACGAAGAGATCGACCGCCTGCGCCACGCCGCCACCCAGGCGCTGCTGACGCGCAAGGACGTGCTGATCGTCGCGTCGGTCTCGGCGATCTATGGCCTGGGCTCGCCAATTGACTACGGCCAGGTGGCGATTCCGATTCGCGTTGGCGAGGTGCGCAACCGCGACAAGCTGCTGCGCCAGCTGATCGACCTGCAGTTCGAGCGCAACGATATCGACTTCCACCGCGGCACCTTTCGCGTGCGCGGCGACACGCTCGATGTCTTCCCGGCCAACGCCGAAGTTGCCGAGCGCGTCGAGTTCTGGGGCGACGAGATCGAGCGCATCACCGAGTTCGATCCGCTCACTGGCGAGGTGCTGGTGCCGCGCACCGCGCTCGATATCTACCCGGCCAAGCACTTCGTTACCAACGCCGAAAAGCTCCAGCTGGCGATTGCCGACATCTCCACCGAGCTGACCGAGCGTGTGGCCGAGCTGGAGGCCGAAGGCAAGGTGCTGGAAGCCGCGCGCCTGAAGCAGCGCACCATGTACGACCTGGAGATGCTGGGCGAGGTGGGCTACTGCTCGGGCATCGAAAACTACTCGCGGCACATGGACCGCCGCCTGGCCGGGCAGACACCCTGGACGCTGCTCGACTACTTCCCCGACGACTTTGTGCTGTTTGTCGACGAATCACACATCAGCCTGCCGCAGATTCGCGGCATGTACAACGGCGACCGCTCGCGCAAGGGCACGCTGGTCGACTATGGCTTCCGGCTCCCTTCCGCGCTCGACAATCGCCCGCTCAAGTTCGACGAGTTCGAGCAGCATGTTCACCAGGCGATCTACGTCTCCGCGACGCCCAGCACCTACGAGATGGAGCACTCCGAGCAGGTCGTTGAGCAGATCATCCGCCCGACGGGCCTGATCGACCCGATCATCGACGTGCGGCCCAGCAAGGGCCAGATCGACGACCTGATTGGCGAGGTGAAGCGCCGGGTGGACAAGGGCCAGCGCGCGCTCGTCACCACGCTGACCAAGCGTATGGCCGAAGACCTGACCGACTACCTGAAGGAAATGGGTGTGCGCACGCAATACCTGCACGCCGACATCGAGACGCTGGAGCGCGTCGAGATCTTGCGCGACCTGCGCCTGGGCGTGTACGACGTGGTGGTGGGCATCAACCTGCTGCGCGAGGGCCTCGACCTGCCGGAGGTGTCGCTGGTCGCCATTCTTGACGCCGACAAAGAAGGCTACCTGCGCTCGGGCTCGTCGCTCATTCAGATCATTG
>LJCR01001016.1 GCA_001399705.1 Kouleothrix aurantiaca | reverse complement strand
GGCTTGCGCCGCACCACGAGTGGGAAGGGACGTGCGTGGAGGAGATTTTTGCCGAGGCGCCGGCCAGCGCATAGCCTGCCAAAAGACAAGCGGGCGCGATTTCAAATCTCGCCCGCTTGTCTTTTGGGATGGAACTAGCGGATTTTCAAGACGGCGATGGGAAAACAGGGACGAATCTCGGCATTCTCATCACCAAACCCCATTCCCCATCTCCCATCCCCTGCGCTGCCAGCGCACTAGCGCCCGCGCGCCATTGGCAGGAACATCGAGTAGAACTTCTGGAGCGAGACCGGCGGCGGCTGGATCACCGTCACCGTCACGGTGTCGCTGGTCACGCCACCGTCGCTGTCGGTCGCGGTGAGCGTGATGGTGTGCTTGCCCAGCGGCAGGCCTGCCGGCAGCGAAAGTGTTTCGCCCACGCCCAGCGTCTGCCCGCTGCTGTCGGTCCAGACGAGGCTATTGCCCTGCAGGAAGCCGTCTTCGAGATCGAGCGCCACGGCTTGCAGCAGCAGCGCCTGCCCGCGATACTGCTGGGCAGTCGAGCCGCCCGCGATGCTGAGCACCGGCAGTTTGTTGCCAATCGTGCCGATATTCAGCGAGACGGTGCGCGAGCGGGTGGTATTTTCGGCGATCACCTCAAGTTTGCCGCCCGGGCCGCCCGGCAGATTGCGCTTGTCGATCGTAAAGCTGCTGCCGGTTTCTTTCAGCGCCAGCACGCGCCACGAGAGGCCATCGTCGGAGCTGTAGCGCAGCGAGACGCTGACGGGCGCGCCATCCGGGCTGGACGCCTGCCAGTTCACGGTGATCGCGTTGGCCGAGTCGCGGAGCGATGCGGTGAGCGTGGGCTGAACGTTCGACGCGCGCTGTTCTTTGAGCAGCGTGCTGCCTTTCCACAGCTGAATGTGCGCGAGGTTGTCCACCTGCGGCACGACAAAGCTGAAACCGTAGTCGGGCGCGTCGGTGTGCGAATCGATGGCGGGCGGAGTGAATGCGCGGCTGTACGCCACGGTGCCGCCGGCAGTGCGCAGCTCGATGCGGTAGTCGCCATCGCCGCCGGCGGGCAGCGTTTCGGTGGACGAAAGCGGCACGCTGGAGCTAAGCTGGGCAGTAACGGTGTCGCTGTAGATGTTGCCCGAAACCAGCATGCCATCGGAGATCGCGGCCGGCGTGTTTACCGCCGCCGTGCCTGGCGCAAGCACGCGCAGCATCCGCAGGTAGTGGAAGGCCGAAACCCAGATCGGCTGGCAGTAGCTCATGAAATCCTTTTCCGTGGAAGCGTGGAACTCGCGCGTGTAGACATCCACACCCACGTCGCCAATGCGCGCGTCGTCGAACGGGTAGTTCGGGTCGCCCGCCACGCCGCATGGCGCGTGGTTCAGGCCCAGGTTGTGCCCGACCTCGTGCGCGGCAACGCCCACCGACTCTTCAAGGCCGACGCTGGTGAGAATATTGCCGCCAACCCAGCCCATTCCGGCGGTGAAGGACGGCAGCCCGGCGACGGCGGCCTGCGACACGACGCCATAATAGACAACTTTGGATGTGCGCGCCGCGCCGCCAAGTTCGCGGTTGCGCACTGCCGTGATCTCATTCAGCAGCTGGCTCCAGCCATTCCCACTCAGCACGCCGCGGAAGAGATATTCGTTGTGCAGGGTGGTTTGCACATCGGCGATCGGGAAGAGGTTTTGCAGGTTGGTGAGGCCCTGGTTGTTCTGGGTGAGATCAGGCCGCATAATCGGCCCGGCACCGTTCGGCTGGTAGGCGATCGGCACCAGCATGATCTGCAGAGTCGGCACGCTGACGAAGTTGATCGTCTGGTCGGGGCTGCGGTTGTCGTTGAAGTTGCCCTCGCCGATCGTGCGGTTGGGGTTGACCTCGGCCCAGAGCACCAGCCGCCCGCCGGCCGTCCAGTCGGCCGGGATCTGGAAGTTCAGCGTGCTGCCAAAGTTCTCACGATTCTGCGAGAGCGGCGCAACGATGCTTCCGCCGTTGTTGAATGGTGTGAGCGGCGAGTTCGGCAGCTCGACGCCATTGCGCACGCCATGCAGGCGCCCGGTAACGCCCAGCACTGGCTCGGTGCTGTTCTGAACGCCGACGCTGACGCGCACAATTGCCGGGCGGCCGGCAATCAGCGGCACGCTGTTGTCGTTGGTTTGCACGGCCTGGCTGGTATCGATGCGGCCAACCGTCAGGTTGAGCGCGGGCGGCGCTGGTATGTCGGTGGGGGTACTCGTTGGGATGTTGGTTGGCGCATTGGTAGGAACGTCGGTCGGCGTATTGGTTGGGTCGTCTGTTGGCGTGTCGGTCGGGCCGGTGGGCGTG
>LJCR01001015.1 GCA_001399705.1 Kouleothrix aurantiaca | reverse complement strand
AACCACACCAGCTGCGGCTGCCGTTTTTGCTGCGGTCGAGAAACAGCCAGCCGCAGCTGGTGTGGTTGGCGCACTCCTTCACGCAGTCAAGATCGGGCGCCGCGAGCAAGGCCACGGCGGCGCGCGCGGGCGGCCACAGCACCTGCTCCAGCGCGGGCGAGCCATCGTCCTGCGACTGCGCGTCGCCGGATGTGAGCGGCTGCCAGGGCGTCATGTCTTCTTCTTTGGCGGATGTGCCGCCGCGAATTTCGAGTTTCAGGCTGGTGCCGGCGGGGATGTCGGCCTGCCAGGTTGCGCCGACGGCATTATACAGAAACGCGGTGTTGGAGACGACCGAGGTATAGACTGCCGAGGTCGCGCCGGCATCCAGGCGCAGTTCGCCATCGGCGTTGTTGCTTAGCAGCAGACCATTGCATGTATCGCCCGGCCAGCCTGGCTGCGCGCCACAGGGGCCGGCGCGCCATTCGGCGACGGTGCTGAGCGACCACGCGCCCACCTGCACCGGCACGGATGTCTGGGCCGAAAGCATTGGCGCGTGGATCATTTGCCCGCTCGCGCCTAACGTCGCCAGGGCCAGCACCAGCAACCAACGTCGCATATAGTCTCCCGCCACTCAGGCACCCGCCAGCAGCGCGAAAATCCGCTCCGGCCCGACACTGTAGGTCGGCAGGCACTCAACCGCGTCGAGCACGGCCAGCCGCCCAGAGGTGCCCGCGCCCATGTAGATCAGCCGCCCGCCGCGCCGCATCCGCTCGGCTGTGGCCTCCACCAGCGCGGCAATCGGGCCGGCGCAGGCGGCCACGGCGGGCGCAACCTTCGCGTCCTCGGCGGCGATCGCGTCCACAATGCCGCGCGCGTCAAGCGTGTCGATCGCGGCCGTGGCCGGGTTGCGCGCCTCGGTGATGCGCTGTTCCATGGCGCTCCTTTTGCAATGGAGGAAGGAATGGTTATGGAGATAATAGCAGCAGTTTGAAAATCAGGCGAATACTGTATGGCAACGCCAGAATCAACCCCAAACGGCACGCCGGCCCCGCGTGTCACGCCCGACGGGCGCTATATTGTGGTGCGCGGGCGTTTGTGGCGGCGCAGCAACCCGCACCTGCCCGCCGACGAGCGCGAGCGCCTGGTGCGCGACCTGATGCGCGCCCGCGCAGACGTGGCTCGCGCCAACCGCGCCAACGACGATGACCTGCGGCGCGACGCGCGGCGGCGTGTGCAGCAGGCCAAAGAAGGGCTTGGCGAGCGCGGCCCGGCATGGTGGCACGACGGCGCGCCCGACTATAATCGCCATATGGCGGTCAACACGCCCTACCGCGATTGGTTCCTCGCTGGCGGGGAGCAGTAAGCAGTGGGCAGTGGGCAGTGGGCAGTGGGCGCAAAGCTTGTCTTTGCCCGAACGGGTGACACGATGACAGGGTGAAGAGATGAAAGGGTGAAATGAACTCATAGCACCCTGAGTGGCCGAAGGCCGTATCGAAGGGTGCAAGCCCGGCACCCTTTCACCCTGCAACCCGCTGCGCCCTTCGATACGCGGCTGCGCCGCACTCAGGACGCAAACTTTCACCGTTCGCCCAATCATCAATCGTAAACCCTAAATCTCCGTGCCTCTGTGCCTCCGTGGTAATTTTTTCGGTCGTCGCCCTTCGATACTCGGCTGCGCCGCGGGGTACCCTTTGGGTCCAGGACGCAAGCTTTCAGCCTTCGCCCCAATCGTAAATCCGCCAACCTTCGCGTTCTTTGCGCCCTTTGCGGTTGATTACCCCGCGCTCAAATCCACGCGCCTGCCGCCATGGCCTTTGCCGCGCCGCGCGCCTGCTTGATATCCGCGCACGACGAGCCACTGGGTAGCTGCTTGCACGGGTTCATCACGTCGCGCGGGTCGAACACGGCGCGCAGCTGGAGCATCGCCGCAATATCCTCTTCAGAAAAGATCCAGCGCATGTAGTCGCGCTTTTCCAGCCCAATGCCGTGCTCGCCGCTAATCGTGCCGCCCGCCGCCACACATGCGTGCAAAATCTCCTCGCTGGCGGCAATTGCCCGCTCGCGCGCGCGCGGCTCGCGCAGGTCGAACAGCAGCAGCGGGTGCAGGTTGCCGTCGCCGGCGTGGAAAATGTTCACCACGTGGAGGTCGTAGCGCTGCGCGACTTCTTCGGTGAAGCGCAGCACCTCGGTCAGGCGCGAGCGCGGCACCACGCCATCCTGAATGTGGTAGTGCGGCTTGAGCCGCGCCGAGGCGGCCAGCGCGCCTTTCCGCCCGGCCCAGAGCTGCTGGCGCTGGGCTTCATCGCGGGCGGCGCGCAGCTCGCGCGCGCCGTGCTGC
>LJCR01001014.1 GCA_001399705.1 Kouleothrix aurantiaca | reverse complement strand
TATGGGCGAGCGCGTGCGTTTCGTTGGCTATATCGACGCGGCCGACCAGGCGCTGCGCATCGCCGGGGGCTTTGCGCTCACCCGCGCGCTGCCGCTGGAGCGGCTGTACCGCGACGCGCGCGCCGGCCTGACCCACCCGCCGAACGACGACGCGGCGCTGGAGCTGATCGGGCGGGCGGCGCTGGAGGGGGCGCGCACGACGGCTGACAAATGACGGCCGGCGAACGAAACCGTGCCATCGCCTCGACGCACAGTGCGCGCAGCATTGCCCGCTCTTGGTATGCTACCAGGCCGCAAGCTCTCGGGATACCCCAAACTCACGTATACTGTGC
The DNA here is from genome assembly GCA_001399705.1 of Kouleothrix aurantiaca. Taxonomy (GTDB): domain Bacteria; phylum Chloroflexota; class Chloroflexia; order Chloroflexales; family Roseiflexaceae; genus Kouleothrix; species Kouleothrix aurantiaca. The sequence goes on along the minus strand of LJCR01001014.1, from coordinate 1,989 downwards.
GCCATATCAAGAACGCCGGGAACAAGGGGCTCGCGACCTGCCATGATGACAACTGAAGCTGCCGAGCCCGAGATCAAGCTCGCGCCTGGGGAGGAACCGTTTCCGCCGCGCTGTGAAGCGCTACTATCGGCGCGATGGCCAATCCAACCCTTTTCTGCTTCATGTTCTTCCCGGCGCAGAATAGGCTGGAGCAGACGCGGATAGATGCCGCTCCCACGGAACGCCGGCAGCGTGGCAAAACCCCACCGGCCCCGGTTCGACGGCGCGATCGGCCAATACATGTCGCCCACCCCAACAGAGCTGGCTCAACTCCAGCCATAGCCGGCCGATTCGTTCCGAAAAGGGCTCCATAGCTGGCAAGAGAAGGCTTGGAGGATTGTATGCGCTCCAATCACACGATCGAAACCAAGGGCTTCTGTTGTTTTGCGCGCTCCCAGATCGTCGCGATGTGTAGTGTTCAGTAGCGTATCTGAGCAATCACAATGACCGTGAAAGGAGAAGTGCATTCCAGTGTGGGGCACCGGCAAACAATAGGCCGTGAGCTTCACAGGCCATTCTGCACCAGCAGACGCTCGAATATCTTCATCTAGGATGTCCACCTGTCAGCTGTGCAGAGTCCCCTTAAGCTGCGGTGTCGTGTGGTGCAACACCCGCAAGAATGCATCAGCTCGCCGTGCACAGGAAGCGTTTGATACAGGCTTATTCGCCCACCGCCACAGCCAGAAGCGCCCGATGAGCGGGAAATTCCTCCAGAAAGGCGCGCCGCAGGTCTGGCTCGGCGATCCACGCGGCCTGCTCGCGCACGACGGACTGCGCTCGTTCGAGCACGGTCTGCGCGCGCGCGTCGCCGTCTGCTGCCAGCACGCGGTAGCACACCAGCCCGACCTCTGCCGGGCTCACCAGTGCATCACACCGGAGGTGCCCAACCCGCTCCAGCAGCCCCTCTGCCGCCTTTCGTGCCCCGGCCCGGTCGCCTGCCAGCAGCGCCGCAGCCGCCCGCCCGCACAAACACTCGCATAAGAACACGCTACCAAAGTTGTCGCGACAGCGCTGCAATGCATCAGCGTATACAGCGCTGGCCTGCGCCGCCTGCCCCAGGCCAAGCAGCGCCTGGCCAAGCGCGATCAGCGCCGTAAGCTGCCCGCTCGCGTGTGGCTCAAGTGTCGATGCCAGCTCGCTGGCCGCGCGCCCATGCCGCAGCGCCGCCGTGTAGTCGCCGCCGTAGCTCGCAACCAGGCTCAGCCCGCTGAGCGCCAGACAGGCCTGATTCTCGCTTCCGGCGGCGCGGCTGCTGGCCAGCGCCTGTTCAAGCGTTGCCGCCGCCGCTTCGTACTGCCCAAGCCGCGTGAGGCACTGCCCGATTCGGATCTGGCAGTCGCGCGCATACCACCCGACGCCAAGCCGCTCGGCGGCTTCGAGCATTTCACTGTACCACGCCAGGGCGTGCGAATAGTGCCCGATGCGCAGGTACGCGCCACCCGCCCACCAGGCCGCCAGGGCCATGCCCCACCAGTCGCCATTGGCCTGGTTGAGCGCTCGCAGGTGCGCCTCGTGGGTGGCGGCCGCGGTGAACTGCCGCCCGCCCACCGCCACCATTGCCAGCGAGTTGTGCAGCATCGGCAGCATGATTGCCATGCCGTGGCCAGGCGCGGGCGCGTGGTGGAGCGACGCAGTTTCGGCCAGGGCAAGCCCGCGCTCCAGCCAGCTCTGTGCGCGCGCCAGATCGCCCAGCAACGTGTAGGCGTAGCCGGTCGTCAGGTAGCCAGCCACTAATCCATCCCGGTCGGCGGCGCGCTCGGCTGCGGCAACGGCTGCCTCGGCGTTGGCCAGCCCTTGCTGCGGCTTGCCGCGCCCAAACTGGAAGCGGGCAAGCTCGGCCAGCGCCCAGCCGCGCAGCCGCACGTGCTGCTGCGTCACATCGTGGCTCGGCCCGAGGGCAGCCAGCACCTGTTCCAAAAATGTTTCACCTTCGGCGATCAGCCCCAGTGC
>LJCR01001013.1 GCA_001399705.1 Kouleothrix aurantiaca | reverse complement strand
AACCAAAACCACTCCAAAAATCACCCAAGCGAGCAATCTCCAGCTCGCCCCGCCCCCGCTCGAAAGCGGCGACCGGCTGCGCCGCGCTGAGTTCGAGCGCCGCTACCAGGCAATGCCGTGGGTGAAAAAAGCCGAATTGGTTGGCAGAGTGGTATATGTGTCACCAACCGTTCGCCAACGCAGCCACGGTAAGCCGCACGCGATTATTATGGGGTGGCTTGCCATCTATACTGCCGCCACGCCGGGTGTGGATATTGGCGACAATGCGACGGTGCGGCTCGACCTGGACAACGAGCCGCAGCCCGACGCGCTGCTGCGGCTTGAGCCCGAAGCTGGCGGCCTTTCGCGGGTTGGCGACGACGACTATATCGAAGGCCCGCCCGAGCTGGTGGTTGAGGTTGCCGCCAGCAGCGCATCGTACGACCTGCACGATAAGTTCGACGCATACCGGCGCAACATGGTGCAGGAATACATTGTCTGGCGCGTGTACGACCAGCAGCTCGACTGGTGGGAGCTGGCCGAAGGCGATTACCAGGCGCTCGCGCCCGATGAGGGTGGCATTCTGCGCAGCAAGGTGTTTCCGGGCCTGTACCTGAACGCGGAGGCATTGCTGCGCGGCGACCTGGCGGCTGTTCTGGCGGCGCAGCAGCAAGCTTTGGGCAGCGCCGAGCACGCCGCGTTTGTGGCGCGCCTGGGCGGCGAGGCGCCGAATGGCTGAGCTGCTGAACGAGCCAGATGCCGATGCACGCGATCTGGAGTTTCTGGAAGACCAGATCAACAGCTACAACATCGCCGTTACCGGCATCCGCGAGTGGTACCCGCTGGCAATCTTTGTGCGCGAAAATGGCGCAATCGTCGCGGGGGTGGCGGGCGGCATGTGGGGTGGCTACCTGGAAATTCAGAACTTGTGGGTGCGCGACGACCTGCGCGGGCAGGGGCTGGGCCGCCGGCTGCTGCTGGCCGCCGAGGACGAGGCGCGGGCGCGCGGCTGCACGCAGGTGCTGCTCGACACGCACGACTTTCAGGCGCCCGGTTTCTACCAGAAGCACGGCTACGAAATTTTCGGCACCTTTGAAGGTATTGGCGGGCGCTTCAACCGCTACTACCTGCGCAAAACGCTCGCCACACCATAGCGCCACGCTGCCATCTGGCCCTGCCCGCCAGCCCGCGCCACGCCCGCGGCATCCTTCCCACCATGAACGGTGGTATACTGTTAGGCGCTCACGATGGCGTGCCTTTGATGCTGCCTAACGTACCCTTACCCCACCTGCGCACCTGTTTGCGCGCAAAACATGCACAACGAGAGGGTATCACAATGATCAAGCACATGGTGATGTTCAAGCGGAAGGCCGATACCAGCGACGCGACGCTTCAGGAAATCATGGATCGGCTGGAAGGGCTGTATGGCGAAATTCGCGGCCTGATGGGCATTCGCTGCTATCGCTCGCTGCCCTCCGATCGCCCGGTCGTCTGGACGTTTTTGCTCGACAGCACGCTCGCCGACGCCGAGGCGCTGCGCGAGTACATCGCCCACCCCAAGCACGTCGAAGTCAACGAGTGGATGTCGCCATACCTCGAAAGCCGGGCCGTTATCGACTACGAGGCATAATATGACGCAAGCAATGCAGGTTCCACAGCTCGCCCTGCTTGAGCGTCTGGTCGATTCGCTCCGGGCCATGCCCGAGGTGCGCGCGGTCGCGCTGCGCAGCGCGCTGAACACCAGCCAGCCCGACTCGTACACGCCGATTGATCTGTTTGTGGTGGTGCGCGAAAGCAACGCCGAGGCGCAGCTGAAGCTCGGGCGCGCGGCGCTCCAGTCGATTGGCCGCATCCAGTGGGTCTCGCTCCTCTCGCTCCTGCCGCCGCAGCTGCGCGCCCTGGCCGAAGGCCCGTTCCGCATCGACCTGACGGTTGTGACGCCCGCGACCCTGCCCGCCTACGACGGCTGGCGCATTCTGCTCGACCACGATGGCCTCTTGCGCGAACGCGCGCGCCACAGCATCCTGGGCGATGCCGTGCGCCCCGAGCACGTGGTCGAGCTGTGCGATGCCTTCTGGTGGCGCATCTTCGAGAGCGTCGGCCAGCTCAAGCGCGGGCAGGTCTGGCAGGCATTTCACCAGCTTGGCGTTTGCCGCGACAATCTTGTGCAGATTATGCGCTGGCGGCGCGACGCCGAGCGCCCGTTCGAGGGTTTCTACAACCTTGAGCGCTACCTGACGCCCGAGGATCAGCAGGCGCTGGCGCAAACGCTGGCCGCCTACGATCTGCGCAGCATCGCCGCCGCGCTGCTTTTCGCCGCCGACGCCTTCGACCCGGCCGCGC
>LJCR01001012.1 GCA_001399705.1 Kouleothrix aurantiaca | reverse complement strand
GTGCATGGACAGGCTTGGCGTTGCGCGCGTGCTGGCGGCGGCAGAAGCGCTGCGCGCCTGAGCGGCGCTACTCCTCGGCCGAGACCGCTGGCGCGGAATTCTGCAACTGCTCACGCGCCTGGCGCAAAAGCTGATCGAGCCGGCCGTTGATGATCTCCTGCCACTCGGCCACTTCGCTTTCCTCCAGCGCGCCGCCGCCATACTTCAGCTCCATCGCCATATCCCAACCCTTGCGCGAGGCAAACAGCTCAAGCTGATCCTGTCGCTCGGGCGTCCAGCGCTTGATAAAGCGCTGAAACGCGCGCTCAAGCACCTTGCTGTTGTCGGGGTTGAGCGAGGGCAGCGCAAACCAGTCGTGGCTGTCGTGCGTGGCGTCGGGCTTTTTCGCCGAGGTGAAATAAATCGTCTCACATGCGCGGCAGCAGCGATATTCGCCCGTGCCCTCGAAAGCCGCGGGGTTGTTCGCAATTGCGCCAATCAGCATGCGATCAGTGAGACCCATAGGATTTCCTTTTCTCAGTTCAGGAGTTGGTGAAGAATGATCGGGAACCATGCGTAAAGCATTTCCCATGGTTTTTATGCTTTTAGCATACCATACAGCATCGCAGTTGTATAGAGAGCCACGGAGCCGCCACCATGTTATAATAGATGAAGAAGAAGCATTTGTGGCCGCACCACGCGGCCGGTCTTGTATATGAAAGGCGCATCGCATGAACCTGTGGCATGATCTGGAACCCGGCCCCAGCGTGCCCGACGTCATACACGTGATCGTCGAAATCCCCAAAGGCTCACGCAACAAGTACGAATACCACAAGCAAACCGGCGCCTTCAAGCTCGATCGCGTGCTGTACTCGCCCGTTCACTACCCCGGCGACTACGGCTTTATTCCCCAGACCTACTACGACGACGGCGACCCGCTCGATGTTTTGGTGGTCACCAACCTGCCCACCTTCACTGGCTGTATTGTCGAGGCGCGGCCGGTCGGCCTGTTCCGCATGAAAGATAAAGGCGAGGCCGACGACAAGGTACTTGCCGTGCTGCACTACGATCCATTCTTCACCGATGTGACCGACTTTTCCGATCTTCCGGCACACTACCTGAAAGAAGTCGAGCACTTCTTTACGGTGTATAAGGACCTCGAAGGCGCGCGTGTCGAGCCGCTTGGCTGGGACAACGCTGCAACCGCGAAAGAACGGATTCACTTCTCCGTCAACCATTACTGGGATATGCGCGCCGGCCGGCTGCCCAAGCGCGCCTAGCACATCGCCCTCTCGCAACTTACAGCTACACAGCAGCGTGGCTGTGCAGCGCTAGGGCAGGCAGGAGTATCGTTGGAACATTCAAGCAAGCTTTCCATCGACGATAATGGCTCATCGCGCGACCGGCGCACCGCATACTCGGCCGGCGGGGTGATCTACCGCAGCCAGGGCACGGGCTTCGAGGTGGCGCTGATCGCGACCAACGAGCGGCGGCGCTGGGGCTTGCCAAAAGGGCATGTCCGCCGGGGCGAGGCGGCCGAGGCGGCGGCGATCCGCGAGGTTGCCGAAGAAACCGGCCTGAATGGCCTGGTCGAGCGCCACCTGGCGACGATCGAGTACTGGTTTCGCGCCGGCTCAACGCGCATTCACAAGTACGTCGACTTCTTCCTGATGCGCTATGTCGATGGCGTGCTGGTGCCCCAGCAGACCGAGGTCGACGATGCGCAGTGGTTTGCGCTTGAGGAAGCACTGCGCCTGGCCAGCTTCGACCGCGAGCGCGACGTGCTGATTCAGGTGCAGCGCATGGCCGACGCCGGCGAGCTTGTGGTTCGCTAGCACCCGCAACAATTCGTGACCAATCAGCAGCGAGCCGGATGGCTCGTTGTTGCATGAAGGGGGAGAGCATGGAGTTCAGCGACGAGCAGATTGCCGCGGCGGCGCAGCTGGCCGGCCTGTCGTTCACCGCAGAAGAATGCGCCCTGATGCGCGCCGCGCTGGCTCAGCAGGCCGCCGACTACGCTGCACTGCGCAAGGTCGAGATTGCAAACCATGTGCCACCCGCGCTGCGCTTCCAAGTGCCCGCTCCCGAGGGCATCACTGCGCGCACTTCCAACAGCCCGACTCTGCCCGCGCTCACACGCCCCGCGCCCGACGAGCTGCCCTTCGCCTCGATTGCCGCGCAGGCGGTGCTGCTGCGCAACCGCCAGATCAGCGCGGTTGAGCTGGCCGACCTCTACCTGGCGCGGCTGGAGCGCTACGATCCCGCGCTGCACTGCGTGATCACGCGCACCGCCGAGCTTGCGCGCGCCCAGGCGCAGCGCGCCGACGCCGAGCTGGCGGCCGG
>LJCR01001011.1 GCA_001399705.1 Kouleothrix aurantiaca | reverse complement strand
GCTCGAACACGCAGCCTGATCGCTTTGATTTAATCCCTTCGTGTCTTCGTGGTACATGCCGCTGGCGTCCTTATGTGAAGCGTGTTGACCCTAATCGCCGCCCAGCTCGCCCAGCGCGGCCGGTCGCCGCTCGGTTTGCCCCAGCCACCAGAAGATCGCCACGATCGCCAGAAACAGCGCCGCCGGGCTGATCATCGCGGCGCGGATGGTGGCCCGCTCACCGATCAGGCCCATCAGGTAGGGCACGACGGTGGTGCCAAGCCCGCCGCTACCCACCAGCAGCGCAAACACTGTTCCCGACGACGCGGTGTGGCGCTCGCTGCCATAGGCGGCAATCAGCGGCCACTGGCTCGAATAGGTCAGCCCGAGCGCCGCGATCACCACCCACACCGACGCGCGCGCCTCGACCAGGCCGGATGCCAGCGTCGCCAGGGCGGCCAGCGCAGCCAGGCCGATCACAATCGTCCGCAGATCGTAGCGCAGCGTGAGCTGGCCGCACAGCAGCCGCCCGATCGTCATTGCCGCCCAGAATAGCCCCACCGCCACGCTCGACTCGATGATCGAGAAGCCCAGGCTGCGCGTCAGGAACGTTGACATCCAGCCCCAGCTGCCCACCTCGGCACCCGTGTAGAGCATCATGCACAGGCAGATCAGCAGGAAGCGCCGATCGCGCACCAGCGCGGCAAACGCGGCCCAGCTGATCCGGTCGGTGCTCGCAAGTTCCGGCACGCGAATCGCAACAAACAGCACGGTCAGCACGAGCGCCAGCACCCCCAGCACGGCATAGCAGAGTCGCCAGTCGAAGCCAGCCGCCAGCAGCATGCCCGCAGCGATCGGCCCGACCAGCGCGCCAACGCCGAAGAAGACCTGCGCCATGTTCAGGGAGTAGCTGGGGCGCTCGGGGTTCAGCGCCACCACCAGCGCGCCGATCTGGCTTTCGAGAATGCCGCCAAACCCGCCGATGAAAAACGTCACTGCGCATACGGCCGCGAACGAAGGCGCCAGCGGCATCGCCAGCAGCGCAAGCGTGAAGCCGGCGAGCGCCACCGCCAGCACGCGCCGCTTACCCCAGCGGTCGGCCAGCACCCCGCCAGCCAGAATGAACGCCACCAGGCCAAGAAAGCTGACCGTAAAGATCACGCCCGACTCAGCCATGCTCAGCGCGAACGAGGCGGCGATCGCCGGCAGCAGCGGGCTGGTGATCGTCAGCGCGACCGCGAAAATCGCCATAACCGCGTAGCAGACGAATGTGAGGAGTCTGGTGTGCATTGGTGCTTCTCTTCTGCTGAGTGCAGCGATCAAGGCTGCGTGAGGCGCACGGGATAGCGTGTTTGGTTCCGCAAAATGACCGTGCGATTGTATCACGCTTGTGGTCCTCCGCTGACGCCGACAAGCACAGAAGACTATTCCGCACGCGAAAATCAGCCCTGCGATGGACATCGCACGCCCGCCGCTGTGCTACACTGCGCGCAGATATTTCGTTGGAAGGGGACGATCATGCGCTGGAACGCCGCCACAACTAGCTGGAGCTCATCCCGTGGCGGAATGCTGCGCGCTGGACATAGGATTACTGTGCCCAGCGGCAGGTGGTGTGTGTAAACACTTTCACTTAGAAAGAACCGAACGTCGTGGGCCAGGTGCGGCTCGCGGCGTTTTTTATTGCCTACACCCCGATTCGCCTGGCCCGGAATACAGGAGGCCACTGTGATTATTGCGGATATCAACAACATCGCGCGCGTGCATGGCGGGCGCACAATTTTCAAAGAGCTGAGCTGGACGATTCAGGACGGCGAGCGGATCGGGCTGGTCGGGCCGAACGGTGTGGGGAAATCGACCCTGCTGCGCACGCTGGCCGGGCTGGAAGCGCCCGAGGCCGGCGCGGTGACGCTGCGGCGCGGCGCGCGCGTGGCCTACCTGCCGCAGGAATACAGCGGCGAAGCCGGGCGCGGCGTGCTGGCCGAGTTGCTGGCCGCGCGCGACGACCTGGCCGGGCTGGAGGCACGCATCGCCGCGCTTGAGGCGCGCATGGGCGAGCCCGAGGTCGCGGGCGATATGGACGCGCTTGGGCGCGTGCTGGCCGAGCATGAGCGCCTGCTGGAGCAGTTCGACGAGCTGGGCGGCCCGCGCCTGCACAGCCGCGCCGAAACCCTGCTGCGCGACATGGGTATGCCCGAAACGCAGTGGCAGCAGCCGATGGAGCTGCTCAGCGGCGGGCAACGCAAGCTGGTGGGGCTGGCGCGCTGCCTGCTGGCCGACCCCGACCTGCTGCTGCTCGACGAGCCCGACAACCACCTCGACCTGGAGCGCAAAACCATGCCTGAGCGG
>LJCR01001010.1 GCA_001399705.1 Kouleothrix aurantiaca | reverse complement strand
GCCGGTCAAGGTGGGCGACGAGGTGTATGTGTCGGTGCGGCCCGAGAAAGCGCGCCTTTCGGTGCAGCCGCCCGCCGACGCGCCCGCCAACGTCTTCCCCGTCACCGTCGACCGGGTGGCCTATATCGGCAGCGACACCCGCATCATGGTGCAGCTCGGCCAGGACCGGGTGTTCAATGTGTGGGAGCAGAACACGCGCTCGACCGTTGATCGCGACGCCTACTGGCAGCGCGGCGAGCAGGGTTACCTGTGGTGGCCGGCCGAAAACGCGCTGGTGCTGAAAGATTAGCGCGCCAGAAAGAGGCAATGCATGGCATCTGAGTCTGTTCCGATTGCGCAAGCCCAGCAGTCCACGCTCGACGCACTGGCCCGCCGCGAGCGCCGCAGCCTGTTTGGCCTGCTCTTCCCCGGCCTGTTCTGGCTGATCCTGTTCTTCGCGATGCCGCTGGTGGTCATCCTGCTGTATAGCTTCCTCACGCCCGGCCCCACTGGCAACGTCATCTGGCGCTTCACCCTCGACAACTACATCACCCTGTTTACCAAAGACCTGTATGTGAACGCCTATGTGCGCTCGCTCTGGATCGGCCTAGTGACGACGGTGATCTGCCTGCTGATCGCTTACCCGCTGGCGCTGTTTATTGTGCAGCGCACGCCGCGCTGGCGCGGGCTGCTGATCTTCCTGGTGCTCATCCCGTTCTGGACGAACTTTCTGGTGCGCACCTACGCCTGGATGATCATTCTGGCGAACAATGGCGTGATCAACTCGCTGCTGCAGGCGGTCGGTCTGCCCCGCCAGACCATGCTGAACACCACCGGTGCGGTGCTGGTCGGCCTGATCTATGGCGAGCTGCCCTTTATGGTGCTGCCGATCTACGCCTCGATCGACCGCTTTGATTTCACGCTGCTCGAAGCCGCTTCCGACCTGGGCGCCAGCCGCTGGCGCGCGTTTCTGCGCGTGATGCTGCCGCTGACCATGCCCGGTGTTGCCGCTGGCTCGGTGCTGGTGTTCATCCCGACGGTCGGGCAGTTCGTCGTTTCCGACCTGCTGGGCGGCGCGAAGGTCGACATGCTCGGCAACCTGCTCCAGCGCCTGTTTACGCGTTCGAACCCGCCAAACTGGCCCTTAGGCTCGGCGATGGCGCTGATCTTCATGCTGGTGCTGACGGTCGCGATTATCTTCTACTTCCGCACAACCACTGAGGAAGACCGATGATTGAAGCAACATCGCAAGCGCAAACGCGCACTACCACCAGCAGCGCCGCCGAGCGCCGCGTGAACTGGCGCACCGCCCTGCTGGCAGCCCACTCGGTGCTGATGTACGTGTTTCTGTATGCGCCGATCATCATTCTGGTGCTGTTTTCGTTCACCACCGATAGCTTTGGCGCGCGCCTGACGGGCTTCACCTTTTCGTGGTACACCCGCCTGCTGCAGGACGAACGCCTGATTGGCGCGGCCTGGAACACGCTCACGGTGGCGCTGGTTTCCACCATTATCTCCACCATCATCGGCACGCTGACGGCGCTGGCGATGGAGCGCTACCGCTTCCGCGGGCGCACCGCCACCGACGCGCTCTTGTACCTGCCGATCGTCATCCCCGAGATTGTGATGGCGCTGGCGCTGCTGGCGTTCTTCGCCTTTGCATTCGGCATTATTCAGGGCATCACCGGCAAGCAGCTCAAAATGAGCCTGACCACCGTGATCATTTCGCATATTGCGTTCAGCATCTCGTTTGTGGTGGTGGTGGTGCGCGCCAGCCTGAAGGGCTTCGACCGGCGGCTGGAAGAAGCCGCGCGCGACCTCGGCGCGAACGAGTGGCAGACGTTTTGGCGCATCACGTTCCCGCTGATTCTGCCGGGCATTATTGGTGGCGCGCTCCTTGCATTCACCATCTCGCTCGACGACTTCATTATCAGCTTTTTTACCACCGGGCCGGGCACATCGCTGCTGCCGATCGAGGTGTATGCGCAGGTGAAGCGCGCGGTAACGCCTAAGATCAACGCGATCTCGACGATCATGCTGCTGCTTTCGATGACTCTGGTGGGCCTGTCGCAATTTGTGCAGCGCCAGCAGCGTTAGCCAGCACGGGGAAGGGAGGTAGAGAGGCAAGGGCGACAGTGCAATGCTCCCTTGTCTCTTTGTCTTTTCAGGGAAGGTTCCGCGATAAAGGAGGTTTGTGTGCAACGACTGAAACTTCTGGTTTTGCTGCTGGTGGTGCTGCTGGTAGCCGCCGCCTGTGGCAGCAATGGCGGCGCCGCGCAGCCAACCGCCGCGCCCGGTGATGCAAATGCCCCGGCCACCGCCGCGCCCGCGGCCGAGCCGACTGCCGCGCC
>LJCR01000101.1 GCA_001399705.1 Kouleothrix aurantiaca | reverse complement strand
GCGGGGAAGCCCTCGCGTCGGGCACCGCGCTGGCGCAATTTGCCACTGAAGCGCTCGCCAGTGGCCAGCCATCGCTTATTCGCGGGATTGCGGCAGGCGAACCTGTGCGCGGCGCCCATATCGCCGCTGCTGCCGAGCGCGGCGACCCGCTCGCGCTGTCGCTGATGCAGCGCGAAGGTGAGTGGATCGGCATTGGTGTGGCAAACATGCTGCTTGTATATTCGCCCGAGCGCGTGGCGATTGGCGGCGGCGTCAGCCAGAATATGGCGCTGCTTGCGCCACACATTCGGCGAACGGTCAACCAGCGCGTGATGCCGCCATTCCGCGAAGTGCCGATTGCTGCGGCCCAGCTTGGCGATAACGCGGGCGTGATTGGCGCGGCAGCATCGCTGATGGTATAGGGCGAATTTCATTCCAAACACCGAGGAAATCATGAACAAAGAATCGCGACTCTTGCGGATCGGCGTGTTGGGTGCGGGGCCGATCGCGCAGGCCGGGCATTTCGAGGCCTGCCGGAAAGCGCGCAACGCCGAGCTGTATGCGATCTGCGACGCGGCCGAGGATCTGCTGGCGCACATGGCGGCGGTTCACGGCCCGCGCGTGACGTATAGCGACTATGACGCGATGCTGGCCGACCCGCAGGTCGAAGCGGTGCTGATCGCCGTTGCCGACCAGTTCCATATTCCGCTGGCCCGGAAAGCGATCGCCGCCGGCAAGCATGCCCTGGTCGAAAAGCCGCTGGGCGTTGCTATCGAAGAGTGCGAGATGCTCCGCTCGGAGCTGAACGCGACCGATTTGGTGCTCCAGATCGGCAATAACCGGCGTTTCGACCCTGGCATCGCGTTTGCGCGCCAGTTTGCGCAAGAGCAACTTGGCCAGCGCCTGGCGTTCAAAGCCTGGTACCACGACTCGCTGTACCGCTACACCATGACCGATAACCTCCAGCCGCTGATGCACACCAGCGCTCAGGCGCGGCGCCCGGCAGGCAACCCCAAGGCCGATAAGCGGCGCTATTTTATTCTCGGCCACGCAAGCCACCTGGTCGATACAACCCGCTTTCTGGGCGGTGAGATCGTGGGCGTGCGGGCGCGGCTGGCCGAGCGCTTCGAGTCGTACTGCTGGTTTGTGGCGGTGGATTTTGCCGATGGCAGCGTGGGCCATATCGATCTCATCATTCCGGTGCGCGGCGATTTCGAGGAAGGTTTCCAGCTGTTTGGCGAGCACGGCAGCGCCACGGGCAGGATGCCGCTCACGTGGTATCACAAGTCGAGCACAGTGGAATGTTTCTCAGCCAAAGATCGGCAGTACCACCGGCCGCTTGGCGAAGACTCTTTCACCTACAAGCTCCAGATTGAAGGCTTCGCCGACACGATTCTGCATGGTATTGCCCAGCATGGCGCGAATATCGACGACGGCATCGCGGCTATGCGCGCAATGGTGGCGATTGCGCGCTCGGCGGAAACCGGCGAAGCCGTGCGACTGGCCGATGTCTCCGGCGCTGTCTAGGCCCAGAAGGGAAGCACCATGCAGATCGGCATCTTCGCCAAAACCTTCGTGCGGCCATCGCTGGCCGAAACGCTCGACGCAGTGGCGGCGCACGGCATTCAGCAGGTTCAGTTCAACATGGCCTGCGCGGGCCTGCCAAGCATGCCCGATCAAATCGATTCGGCGCTGGCGGCAACGATTCGGCGCGAGCTGGCCGCCCGCAGCATTGCTATGGCCGCGGTTTCGGGCACATTCAACATCATCCACCCCGACATGGAGCAGCGCCGTGCCGGGATACGCCGGCTCCACGTGCTCGCGGCATCCTGCCACCAGCTCGGCACCGCGCTGATCACCCTTTCCACCGGAACGCGCGACCCCGAGAATATGTGGCGGCGGCACGCCGGCAACGACACACCCGCAGCCTGGCGCGACATGATCGCGTCGCTGCGCGAGATGGTGAAGATCGCGGAGGACAACGCCGCCACGCTGGGGATCGAGCCAGAGATCTCGAATGTGATCGACTCGGCGGCTAAAGCGCGACGCTTGCTCGATGAGATCGGCTCGCCGCGGCTGAAAATTGTTATGGATGGGGCGAACCTCTTCCACGCCGGCGCGCTCGCCCGGATGCGCGAGATTTTGGAGGAAGCGTTCGCGCTGCTGGGCAGCGACATTGTGCTGGCCCACGCGAAGGATTTGAGCCGCGACGGCGATGCCGGGCACGAGGCCGCCGGCACGGGGCAGCTCGACTACAATCTGTACCTGTCGCTGCTGCGCCGCGTGGGCTATCGCGGGCCGCTCATCCTGCACGCACTGGCCGAAGAACAGGTCGATCCATGTGTCGCGTTTCTACGCCAGAAAGGCGCGGCGCTCGACGCGCAGGTGGCAGGCTGATAGATCCTGCTGGCGCGAAGCCATGGTTTAATTGCCTCTTGACAATTCTTAACCTGTCGTATACGATGTAAGAGCTTTCATTCAAGCTCATCCAATACCGTTGTGCCAGGAACAGTGTGGCATATATGGCAACCGCGACGATTTATGACGTCTCACGGCGTGCTGGTGTTAGTATCGCGACGGTTTCGCGTGTTCTGAACTCTCCGGACCAAGTTGGGCCAGAGACGCGTGCACGTGTTTTAAATGCCATCGATGAACTTCATTTTGTTCCTAAAATCGAAGCGCAGGTGCGCGCGCGTAAGGGAGTTGGGCGCATTGGCGTCCTCACGCCGTTTTTTACCTCGGACTCGTTTATCGATCGCCTGCGCGGCGTCGTGGCGGCGCTGGTTGGGCAGCCCTACGAACCGGTGATTTATGATGTTGCTTCGGCGGCGCAGCGCGATGGCTACCTTGCCAACTTGCCGCTGACGCGCCGTGTCGACGGTGTGATCGTGATTGGGCTGCCATTTGACGACAAAGTGGCCGAGCGCTTGCTGAATTTTCGCCTGCCGACCGTTCAGATTGTGTCAGCAAGCCAAAACTTCAGCAAGCCGGTCAGCAGTATTATTCACGACGACACCGTGGGCGGGCGCATGGCTGCGGAATATCTGGTCGAGCGAGGCTATCGCCGTTTCGGTTTTGTGGGCGACACGGACATACCGGATTTTGTTGGCGTGCTGGAAGATCAGAAGCTCGGCACGTTTCGGCACACCCTGGCGCTTAACGGTCTCCATTTGCCCGATGCCTACGTCCGGCTGGCGCCGTTTGGCATGGAGCAGGCCCGGCAGGAGGGGCACACGCTGCTCGACCTGCCCGAGCCACCAGAGGTCATCTTCGCGGGCAGCGACACTCAGGCAATCGGCGTGATCAGTGCGGCGCGCGAGCGCGGCCTGTCGGTGCCGGGCGACCTCGCGGTAATGGGCTTCGACGATATCAGCATTTCCGATTTCATCGGCCTGACCACAATCCGCCAGCAGCTCAAAGAGTCTGGCCGGCTGGCTGTGGAGCTGCTGCTGGCGCAAATAGCTGAAGAAGAAAATCCGCCACGGCAGATTGATCTGCAGTTTACACTGATGCGACGCGCGACTGCCTGATAGCTTCTCCGATACGTTCAAGCAGGCGGCACCAATAAACGGACGGCGAGGAAAGCCAGCAGTTTTGCTGGAAATTCGACACAAACTGACGGTAACCGCGCAGGTAATCATGTTGGGCGAGCGGAGCTGCTATGTCTGATGCGACGATTTACGATGTCGCGAAGTCGGCAAACGTCAGTATTACCACGGTCTCGCGAGTTCTGAATTCGCCCGATCAAGTGAACGAAGCCACGCGCTCGCGCGTGCTTGCCGCCATTGATCGGCTGCACTTCGTACCGAAAGCAGAGGCGGCCGCCCGCGCGCGAAAAGGCACCGGCAGAATTGGCATCCTGGCACCGTTCATCACATACCCATCATTCGTGCAGCGCCTGCGGGGCGTCACAATGCTTGGCGATGCGGCCTACGAACTTGTGATCTATAATGTCGACTCGGCCTCGCGGCGCGATAGCTACCTTGCGACGCTGCCGGTCACGCGCCGGCTCGATGGCCTGATTGTGATGGCGCTACCATTTGGCGACGCAGCTGGCGAGCGCCTGCGCACCCCCCATCTTGAGACGGTGCAGATCGAATGTGTTCACCCGTACTTCAGCAGCGTCGAGATCGATAATATCGCCGGCGGCGGCCTTGTAGCGCGCTACTTTGTTGCCCGTGGCCATCGGCGCTTTGGCTTCGTCGGCGATGCTGATGTACCGGATTATGCAATCCATACGAGCGAACAGCGCTTGTTCGGCTTTCAGCAGGAACTCTCTATGGCTGGCTTACCGCTTGACCCTAATAGGAAAAGCAAATAAAAGTCGTACAATAGGGTACATGAGAAAACGAACATTTGACCTTGGTGATGAGGCCGTGCGCGCCCTCGAAGCCGCCTATCACGCAACCACCAATGGGCCTGAACGAACACGCTTCCAAGCAGTCCGCTTGTATGGCCAGGGCTACAGCGCTGCTGACATTCTCGCAATCACTGGCACTCCTCGTTCCAGCCTGATGGATTGGTGCCGTGCCTACCGCTCAGGCGGTATCGCTGCGCTCACCGATCATCGGCGTGGTGGCAATAGTGCCAAACTTCGCCCCGAGCAAATCGATGACTTGTCCGGCAAATTACGCCTCTACACACCGCGCTCACTGTTTGGCCCAGACACTGCCACCGCTGATGGCCTTGTGTGGACTGTACCCGACCTCAAACGTGCGGTCGAGTTCTGGTACTCGGTCAGCTATCAAAGTGCGACATCCTACTACACATTATTTGCGCGCTGCACCTTTAGCTATCATCAACCGACGACCGTGTTCAAGTCGCGCCGCGAAACGGTGGTGGCCGAGTTTGAAGCACAGCTTGAAAAAAACTGATTGACACGGCTCAAGAAGCTCCTGAAACGGTCGTCCTCGCTCTGGACGAAGCGTCGTTGTACTTACAAGCGACGACCATGAACGTATGGGCACCACAAGGCGAAGCGGTGCTGGTGCGCTGCGACCCTGGTCGTGCAAAGACGTCGTTTTATGGCACGCTCGATCTCAAGACCGGGCGCGAAATTGTGTGTGAGGCCGAGACACTGACCGCCCAAGCAACAGCGACGTATCTGGAACAACTCCTTGCCAGCTATCCCGAGCAACCGATCCTGCTGCTGTGGGACAAAGCGCCGTGGCATCACGGGCCAGCGATACGAGCCGTTCTGGAGGCGCACCCACGCCTTGAACTGCTGGTGTTCCCAACGGCGAGTCCAGACCTGAATCCACAAGAGCACGTCTGGCGAGCGACGCGGCGGGCAGTCAGTCACAATCACACACAGGGTCGTCTACCTGAGCTTGCCAGGCGTTTCAAGGAACATTTGGCGACGTCGACGTTTGAAAGTTCGTTTCTCGACAAATATGGCTGGCATCTCGTTTGTCCGGGTTTTACTTGATTTCCCTATTAGCCTCTGTTGAACAATTATTATACCAGAACCGCTTGGGAGGTGAGGTAGAGGCTGATGGGTAGAAAAAGCGCGGCGTTCATGTAAAAGGGCGCACCTGCCATACATTCTAGCGTATTACACCACCAGCGCAGCACTGCCCTCAAGCGGCAGCGTGATCGTCATTGTGGTGCCCTGGCCCTCGGTGCTGCTGGCCTGAATCGTGCCGCCGTGCGAAAGCACGATCTGGCGCGCGATGGCCAGCCCCAGCCCGGTGCCGCCGCTGCTGCGCGCCCGCGAGCGATCGGCGCGGTAGAAGCGATCGAACACGTGCGGCAGGTCGTCGGCGGGGATGCCCGCGCCGGTGTCGCGCACTTCGAGCACTACGACATCGGCCCCTTCCTGCCCGGCAGTATGCGCGCCGAGCGTGATGCTGCCGCCTTCGGGCGTGTAGCGCAGCGCGTTCGCCACCAGGTTCGCCAGCACCTGCGCCAGGCGCTGCGGGTCGGCGTCGAGCGCGGGCAGGTCGTCGGGCGCGTCGACGGCGAGCGCGACGTGCTGCTCGGCGGCCTGGCGCGCAAAGGCGTTGTGCGCGTTGTCGAGCAGCTCGCGCGGGTCGATCGGCTCGCGGTAGAGCGGGAGCTGCCCATTTTCGGCCAGCGCAAGCAGGCGCAGATCTTCGATCAGGCGCTCCAGCAGCGCGGTTTCGCCCAGCAGCCGCTCAAGCTCCTCGGGCTTGGCTTCATACACACCATCCTGCATGCCTTCCAGCCGCCCTTTGATGATCGTCAGCGGCGTGCGCAGCTCGTGCGCAATGTCGGCGGTCATCTGGCGGCGCTGGCGATCGGCGGAGGCGAGCGAGCGCGCCATGGAGTTGAATGCCTGCGTCAGCTCGTTCACCTCGCGGATGGGCGCGGGCTTCACCTGCACGTCGAGCGCGCCGGTGGCGAGCTGCTGCGCGGCAACGGTGAGCGTGCGCAGCGGCCGGCTGATACGCTGCACAAAAAACAGCGCCATCAGCAACAAACCCGTCACCAGCACGCCGGCGGCGATCAGGAAGCTGCGCAGGATCGGCCAGAACACGGCGCGTGGGCCGCGTGCTGGCGCCGTCGGGGGGGTGGGCGCGGCCGGCGGGCTTTGCATCATCCCGCGCGGGCCATTGTCGAACAGAAGCGTGCCGACCTGCCGGTTGCGCGCGCGCACCACAATCCCGCCCTTCAGGTCTTTTTCCGAAAGCACGGTGCCGGCGGGGTATTTGGTGTCGGTGCTGGCAATGATCTGCCCGTTCTCATCGGCCAGCGCGTAGTCGAAAAAGTTGCCCGGCCCAACCGCCGGCAGCGTTTCGAAGCGCTGCTCGACGCCCACCCACGACTCGCCATTCGCGACGTAGTAGTCGCCCAGCGAGAGCGCGTAGGTCTGCTGAAACTCGCGGAATGTTTCGCGCACGGCGGCCGGCTGCCACTGCCCCGAGACGGCCAGCGCCACAAAGCCGAGCATCCCGCAGACGCTCAGCACGATCACCAGCGTAAAAGCCAGCAGCATTGTCCAGAACAGGCGTGGTTTCATGGCAGTATTCAGGAGTCAGGATTCAGGAGCCAGAGACACATACACTGTTTGACTTTTCCTGTCTCTTGTCTCTTGTCTCCTTCGCTCACTCCCCATCTTCGGCAAACTTGTAGCCCACGCCATAGATCGTCTGTACATAGCGCGGGTTGCGCGGGTCGGGCTCGATCTTGCGGCGCAGGTTTTTGATATGCGCGTCTACGGTGCGGTCAAAGCCCGAGTAGCTCACGTCGTAGGCCATGTCGAGCAGTTGGGCGCGGGTGAAGGGCCGCCCCGGCTCGCGCGCCAGGATTGAAAG
>LJCR01001009.1 GCA_001399705.1 Kouleothrix aurantiaca | reverse complement strand
GGAGGCTGAGTACAATCCCCGCCACACCCTGCCACACAGGTTCCTGCTCAGGCGAACACGCACGCGGCCCAATGGGCTGCGCTCGCTTGCGCTTACAGCAATGAGGCTGGCCATGCGTCTTCCACAGAACTCGCACCTGTGCCGCTCAACCCGCATTGTTATGCTGCTGCTGTGCGCCCTGCTGCTGGCCGCCCGCGGCGCAGCCCCGCCCGACGCCAGCGCGCTCGACACAGGTGTGGCCTTTGCGCGCCCGGCTGTGGCCGAGCTGCCGCGCGCCACGGCCTACCGCATTGGCCTCAACACCGAAGTAACCGGCACCGGCGCGCAGCTTGGCGACCTGAGCATTCGCGCGGCGCGGCTGGCCGTGGAAGAGATCAACGCGGCGGGCGGGATCAATGGCATTCCGCTGGAGCTGGTGGTGCGCGATTGCCGCTCCAGCGCGGCGACGGCCCTGGAGCAGTACCGCCTGGCGCTGTCGGAAGATCAGCTCACCGCGCTGATCGGCCCGTTCAAATCGGCGTATGCCGTGGGAATTGTGCCCGAGCACCGCATCTCGGCGCTGCCCATGCTGATTGGCGCAAACACCGCCACGCTCACCGCGCAGGGCGACACCAACCTGTTTCGCATGCGCCCCAGCGACAGCCTGACCGCCGCTGCCATGGCGGCGCTGGCGACCGATCGCCTTGCGAAGCAGCGCATCGCGATCATTCACGACTCGGATGCGTTTGGCACCGGCGGCGCCGAGCACATCACCAGCGCGCTTGCCATGCGCAGCCTCGCACCGGTTGCGCGGGCCGATTACCGCACCGGCACGCGCGATTTCGACGCGCTGGCGCAAACAGTCGCCGCCGCCCGCCCCGATGCGGTGCTGATCTACGCCACCAATACTACCGACCTGGGCTTTCTGCTGCGCGCCATCCGCTACTGGAAGATCGACGCCAGCATCATCACCTCGCCCAGCGGCGCAACCACCGTCACGCACGATGTTGCCGCCGAAGCGCAGGATGGCATTTATGTGGCGATGGATGCGTTTCTGCCAGCCACGCCGCAGGGCCGGCGCTTTGTCGGGCGCTTCACCGAGCGCTTTGGCGTGCCGCCCGACACCTACATTGCCTGGTACTACGACGCGATGTTTATGCTCGCGGGCGTGGTGCGGGCGCGCGGCAGCGCACCCCAGGATGTCAGCGCGGGTCTGCGCGCCACCACATTCGAAGGCGTGCAGGGCGCGTACCATTTCGACGCGCAGGGCGAGGGCCTGCACGACGTGACCTTGGTGCAGATGCGTGGCGGCGCGGCACAGCGCATTGGCATGTTCGGCACGGGTGGCTTCCAGCCGGCGGTGAGCGAATGAGCTGGCTGCGCCAGAAGATCGAGCGCTGGCCGCTGGCGAACCGCCTGGCGCTGGCTATGCTGTGCGTCGCCGCGCTTGCGATCACGGTGCTGTTCTACGACCTGGATCGCACCAACCGCGCCGAGCTGGCCCAGCTGCAAACCACGGCGCTGCACAACAGTGCGAACGACCTGGCCCGCGCGCTTGATGCGCTGATGGAAAACGAGCGCAGCCGCGTGGCCAACCTGGCGCTTTCGCGCTCGGCGCAGGAGTTTGCCGGTGCGCGGCCCGATCAGCGCGCCCCGCTCTTCACCCCCACGCTGGCCGATTTCAGCAATTTTCTCGATTCGAATCGCCCGTTCTACCGCGCTGTGCTGCTGCTCGACCAGCAAGGCGAAGTGTTGATCTCCACCGATGGCAGCGCGGTGGGCCAGCGCTTTGGCACAAGCACCTTTTTCCGGGCCGCCCGCGCCGGCCAGATCTATATGTCCGACCCTGGCATCTCCGCGATCGACCGCCAGCCGGTGATCTGGCTGGCCGCGCCAGTGGGCGGTGCGAATGCGCCAGCGGGCGTGCTGGCCGTCGCGCTGTCGCCCGAGGAGATCTGGCGCGTGGTTGAGCAGGTGCGCATTGGCGAAGGCGGCTACGCGCTGCTGCTCGATCGCTACCGCATCCGGCTGGCGCACGGCCGCGACCCGCGCTATGTCTTTCGCAGCCTGGCCCCGCTCGCTGCCAGCACCTGGCAGCAGCTTCGGGCCGAAGGGCGCTTTGCCGGCCTGCCCGCAATCGCCGACACGCAGAGCCTGGCGCTCGATACCTATGTGCGCGCGGGCGCATTCGGCGCGCCGCTGATCGCGCCGCCCAGCCCCGGCACTGGCAATGTCTACTACGCCGCGGCGCGCACCCGCTCGCGCGATTGGACCGTGGTGGCCATGCTGTCCGAGCGCGAGATCTTTGCGCCGGCCGAGCGCGCGACCCTGCGCGGCCTGATGGCGACGGTG
>LJCR01001008.1 GCA_001399705.1 Kouleothrix aurantiaca | reverse complement strand
CAGGCGTATGGCGAGCACCTGATCCACTTCTTCTATATGCGCGTGGGCCGCGAGATTGCGCGCGTGGAAATTCCGCGCTGGGTGGCCGAAGATCGCGCGCAGGTTGACCTTGTGCACGCGCTTGTGTACGACCAGTGCCTGAAAGGGCAGGGCTACCCGGTGGCGCTGGCCCGCGCCCACGAGCAGGCGATTGTGCGCGCGGCCGACCGGCGGGCGTTTCTGGGGATTGTGGAAGGCAGCCTGCTGCGCGCCGAGCTGCCCGCCAGCGACTCGCGCAAGCGCGAGAGCAAAGAGCGCCAGGCGCTGTAGGGCGCGGCGACGACCAGATCGTTCACCACAGAGACACAGAGGCACGGAGCCAGAGGAAAAGACAAACCGCCGACGATAATTGGTGAACAAAACACGAGATGGGGAGACACGAGCTTTGCTGCTCCTTGTCTCCCCATCTCGCGTCTCCTTGTCTCGCAGCCTACTGCTCGCTGCCCGCCGAATAGCGCAGCCCAAAGCCAAACGGAAACAGCGGATCGCCGGTATCGAACGGGACGTCTGAGCGCTGGCGCAGCACCGCTTCCTGCGAGGATGGCAGCTCGAAGGGCAACGTGCCGCCCGGCGCAGCGCGACCAAACAGCACATCCAGCAGGGCCGCATCGCTCGCGCCGAAGTTTGCCAGCAGGGCAGCGCTGCCCGCCGCCAGCTCGGGAATGATTGCCGGCCGGTCGAGATAGATGTCGACAATCGTTGGCAGCTGCGCCATCAGCGCGATCAGGCGGCCCAGCACATCGGGCTTGAAGCGCAGATCGCCGGCGTGGAAGAAGCTCTCAAGGAAACTGCCGTTGCGCGGGTCGAACGGTGCCTGCAGGCGCACAATCGCGAAATCGGCCGCGCGCGGGCTGCTCACAACCTCGCCATACTCGCTCGCCACCTCGGGCGCAATACCCTCGACATACATGCGCGGGCGGCCAGCCAGCGGCAGCACGGGCGCGGCGTCGGCACCATTCTTCAGCAGCACAAAGGCCCGCCGCTGCGCCGCCGCACCCGCCGCCAGAAAGTCGGCGCTGCCCACCACGCGCTCGGCCGCGTCGGGGTCGACATACGGGGTGTCGAACAGGCCCAGGCGGAACTTCTCGCGTAAAATGCGCCGCGCCGACACGTCGATGCGTGACTCAGAAATCGCTCCACTGCGCACCAGCGCGACAATCAGCTCTGGGCAATCTTCGCCGCCAAACTGGTCGACGCCAGCATCCAGCGCTTTCTGCATGCGTTCCAGCGGCGTGAGGTCTTCGACGCCCCAGGCGCGGGCAGGGAAGGGCTTGCCCATAATTTCGGCGTCGTTGATCAGGCCCCAATCGGTGCAGACCAGCCCGTCGAAGCCGTAGTGCTCGCGCAGCAGGCCAGTCACGATTTCCTTGCTGAAGCCGAAGCCAACTTCTTCGTACTTCAGGCCAACCGGCATACCATAGTAGGGCATGATCTGCGATGTGCCGGCCGCAAACGCCGCTTCAAACGGGCCAAGATGGTAGTCGAAGTTGTCGCCGGGGTAGACCTGCTCGCGGCCGTAGGCGAAGTGCGGGTCTTCGCCATCTTTCTGGGGGCCGCCGCCGGGAAAGTGCTTGGTCATGCAGGCGACGCTGGCGGGGCCGAGCGCCGCGCCCTGGAAGCCGCGAATATAGGCGGCAGTTTGCTGCGCGCTGAGCGTGGCATCTTCGCCAAAGGTGCCGTTGATGCGCGCCCAGCGCGGCTCGGTCGCCAGATCGGCCATGGGATGCAGGGCCACGCGGATGCCCACGGCGGTGTATTCCTGGCGGGCGATCTCGCCAAACTGCTCGGTCAGCGCGGCATCGCCAATCGCGCCCAGGCCAATTGGTTCGGGCCACTGCGAGAAGCCGCCCGAGGTCAGGCTCACCACCGGATTGCTCGAAAAGCCGTGGCGCGGGTCGGACGAAACCGTGACCGGGATGCCCAGCCGAGTCGCTTCGGCCAGCGCCTGCAGGCGATTGTGCCACTCGGCGGCCAGGCGCGGCGCGGGCAGGCCATGAACATTGAAGTGGTTCATCAGCTTGCCGTTCACCATCTCTTCGGGCGAGCCGCCAAAGCCCGCTGCCGCGAGCGAGCCATCGGAGGCCACGCCCAGAATCGTGTGGAACATCAGGCCGGCTTTTTCTTCCAGCGTCATCTGCGCTAGCAAGTCGTCCACGCGCTCGTCAATCGGGCGGGAAGGATCTTCGTACGGATCGAGCCGCCCGTTCTTGTTGAGGTCGCGGAAAGCTGATTGCTTGTTTGTATCCATCGGAAAACCTTTTCATCAGGAAGAGTGCGGTACGTAGCACAGGAG
>LJCR01001007.1 GCA_001399705.1 Kouleothrix aurantiaca | reverse complement strand
GTACAAGGGCACCACGGTCAGCGTTCTCCACGGCCTCTCGGGCGACGAAGAGAACAAGTTCAAGGCTCAGTGGAAAGATTTCCAGGAGAAGACCGGCATCACCGTGAACCTGGTGCCTGGCAGCACGACTGAGTCGATTGCCGTCAAGGCCCAGAGCGGCACGATTGAGGATATCGTCAACTTCCCGCAGCCGGGCGTGATGGCAAGCTACGCCAAGCAGGGCAAGCTGATCGATCTCAACAGCTTCATCAAGGCCGACTGGCTGAAGAAAAACTACAACCAGGGCTTTATCGACACAAACACCGCGGCCGATGCCGGTGGCAAGATGATCCTGGGCGGTATCTTCAACCGCATCAACGTCAAGAGCATTGTCTTCTACCCGAAGAAGGCTTTTGACGAGGCCGGCTACACCATTCCCGAGACCTGGGACGACATGACCAAGCTGATGGACCAGATCGTCGCCGACGGCGATACCCCCTGGTGCATCGGTATCGAGTCGGGCGGCGCGACCGGCTGGCCGGCGACCGACTGGGTCGAAGATATCATGCTGCGCACGACCTCGCTTGAGAACTACGACAAGTGGACCAAGGGCGAGCTGCCGTTCACCGACCCGATCGTCAAGAATGCCGTTCAGAAGATGAGCGACATCTGGTTCAACGACAAGTATGTGTACGGTGGCCGCGCCGCGATCGCGACAACCAACTTTGGCAACGCGCCCGCCCCGATGGTGCAGGACCCGCCCAAGTGCTGGCTGCACCGCCAGGGTACCTTCATCACGACCTTCATGGAGCAGGCCAAGCCTGGTATCAAGGCCGGCGTCGACTACGACTTCTTCTACCTGCCGCCGATCGACCAGCAGTATGGCAAGCCAGTGCTGTTCGCGGGCGACCTGTTCAGCATGTTCAACGACCGCCCCGAAGTCCGCGCCGTGATCTCGTACCTGACCACCTACGAATCGGTTGCGCCGTGGATCAAGATCGGTGGTGGCGCGATCTCGCCGCACAAGAACGCGGTGCTGGCCGACTACGTCAACCCGGTTGACAAGAAGGCCGCCGAGATCATCGCCAGCGCTTCGAGCGCGCGCTTCGACGGCTCGGACCTGATGCCGGCCGAGGTTGGCGCTGGTAGCTTCTGGAAAGGCATGACCGACTATGTCAGCGGCAGTGCCGACCTGGATGCAGCGCTGAAGACCATGCAGGATGGTTGGGCCAACGTCAAGAAGTAGTGCATATGTGGGCGGGCGGCACTCGCTGCCGCCCGCCCACGTATCGAGCACCGACTTTCTCCCCTCTCCTACAGTAGTACCGGCGCATCCAAACTGCCGCAGGCCGCCGACCGGCCTGCATACGAGGAGGTCGAAGATGATCCAACAAACGCAAGAAGTCGAGAAGCGCCCTGTTTCATCCGCCCGCTCCGACGGGTGGAACCCAGGACAGTTTGTGATAGCGCTTGTCGGCTTAGCTGTTGTTTTCGTGCTGCTCTGGCTCGGGTTCTTATACCTGAGAGGAACGAAGACCGCCTCAGTCCTCAACGCGATCGTTGCGATCGTCTGGGGTGTGGGAGGTGTTGCCGCTGTCTTTGGTATCACCAATGCGCTGATCGAAGCACTGCCTACCACGTGGCGCAACCGGATTTTGCCATTCCTGTTTTTTATGCCTGGCGTCAGTATTCTCTTCTTGTTTCTCACCATCCCAACCCTGATCACGCTGTACCAGAGCTTCTTCAACAACGACACCACGCAGTTTGTTGGGCTGGATAACTACGTTGCGACTTTCACCGATCGCTCGATGCTTGAGTCATTCCGCAACAACCTGATCTGGCTGTTCGCTGGCACTGCCTCCTGTGTGATCCTCGGCCTGCTGATCGCCGTGCTGGCCGACCGCAGCGCCTTCGAGACGGTGGCCAAGGCGATCATTTTTGTGCCGATGGCGATCTCGCTGGTTGGCTCAAGCGTGATCTGGCGCTTCATCTACGCCTATGCCCCGGTTGGCCAGCCGCAGATCGGCGTGCTGAACGCCATCCTGACCTCGCTGGGCGGCGAGCCGCAGTCGTGGCTCACGCTGCAACCATGGAACAACCTGTTTCTGGTACTGGTAATGATCTGGGGTTCGACTGGCTTCTGTATGGTGCTGCTCTCGTCGGCGCTCAAGGGCGTGCCGGCCGATATTATCGAGGCCGCGCAGGTCGATGGTGCGACCGAGATTCAGGCCTTTTTTCAGATCATTATTCCCTACATCCAGGGCACCATCCTCACAGTGACGACCACCACCGCAATTGGCACGCTGAAGATCTTCGACCAGGTGTTTGTGATGACGGGCGGCCAGTACGGTAC
>LJCR01001006.1 GCA_001399705.1 Kouleothrix aurantiaca | reverse complement strand
CCACGATACCGAGTGGAGTTGATAACACTTTTTTTACAAATACTGCAGCAGTATGCGGTCTAGCGCGAGCTCGCCGCGATGCGCTGGAGCATTGGGGCGGTGTAGGCGTGGCAGATAGCAATCGCCACGGCATCGGCGGCATCGTCGGGCTTGATGATCGTCGGTAGCTTGAGCGTCATTCGCACCATATCCTGCATCTGTTTTTTGTCAGCACCGCCATAGCCCGCCACTGCCTGCTTCACCACCACCGGCTTGTACTCATAGATCGGCACGCCCGCCTGGGCCAGCGCCAGCAACGCCACGCCGCGCGCCTGGCCGACATGGATGGCGGTGTTGACATTCTTGCCAAAAAACAGCTCCTCGATTGCGGCGGCCTGCGGCACATGTTTTTGCAGAATGGCCTGCAATCCATCGTAAAGCAGCAGCAGCCGATCCTGCTGCGGCATACCGGCGGCAGTGGTCAGCGCGCCACATTCGATCAGCGCCGGCGTGCGGCCCTGCTCGTCGATCACGCCCCAGCCCATAATTGCGGTGCCGGGGTCGATACCAAGAATGCGCATGGTGCCTCGTTTCGTGTGGTTCCAAAGCAAAAACCGAGAACCAGCTTTGCAGCCAGCCCTCGGTTTTTGAGGTTGTTGGGCGCGCCTTACAGGTTCGCAAACTGCTCGGCCAGTTCGTCGGTAACTTCGAGGTTGCTGTAGACCTTCTGGACATCGTCGAGGTCTTCGAGCTTCTCGATCAGGCGCATCACGCGCAGCCCGTCGTCGACCTCGGCTTTGACAGTGGTGGTTGCGAGCATCGTCTTTTCAGCGCCACTGAGCGGCAAGCCGGCGGCCAGCAATGCCTGGCGCACGGCGGCGAGCTGCTGGAACTCTGTGTACACCTCGATAATATCGTCGCCAACCTCAACATCGTCGGCGCCCGCGTCGATCGCGGTAAGCATGACCTCGTCGGGATCGAGCTTCTTGACGGTCATGTCGATGGTGATCAAGCCCTTGGTCTTGAACATCCAGCCGACCGAGCCAGGCTCGCCGGGGTTCCCACCGGCCTTGCTGAACGCGGCGCGCACCTCGGAATTGGTGCGGTTACGATTATCGGTGGCGGTTTCGACCATCAGCGCCACGCCGCCGGGTGCGTAACCCTCGTAGTAGATTTCCTCGAGCTTAGCCTCGCCGTTCTTGCCCATCCCGCGGTCGATCGCGCGCTGGATGTTGTCGGCGGGCATATTGCTGCCCTTCGCCTTATCGACTGCGATGCGCAGCCGGAAATTAGCGTCGGGGTCGCCGCTGCCCCCTTCGCGCGCTGCAATGGTAATATCGCGCGCAAGCTTGGTGAAAAGCTGCCCGCGTTTCTGATCGAGAATGCCTTTTGAGCGGCGAATCGAATGCCATTTCGAGTGGCCGGACATACCATCTGCCTCCTGTGGTTGTGTTGCTGGCCGTATTATAGCACAGCACTCCGCCAACGGAAACCGGGGCGCTGCACTGCAGCGCCCCGGCTTCTGGAATGGAAGAAGTTAGGACAAGGTGTTCGGCACGTCCACCAGCGGCGTGGTTGCGGTGCTGCCGTTGCCATTGCCGTTGACGCTCGACTCGGGCAGCGAGATCTGCTTGACGCGGCCCAGCAGCTCGCGCAGGCGCTCGCCGTCGACCGTCTCGTACTCGATCAGCGCGCTCGACATGTCGTTCAGCACGGCGCGGTTGGTTGTGAGAATCTCACGCGCGCGGCTGTAGGCTTCGTCGACAATGCGGTGAACTTCGCTATCGATCGAGCGGGCCACATCGTCGCCGTAGTTGCGCTGCTCGCTGATTTCGCGGCCGAGGAAGATCAGCTCGTCCTTCTCGCCAAAGGCGATTGGGCCAAGCTTCTGGCTCATGCCGTAGCGCGTCACCATTGCGCGGGCGATCCGCGTGACAGTGGTGATATCGCTCGACGCACCGGTAGTGACATCGCCAAAGACAATCTCTTCGGCAACGCGCCCGCCCAGGGCCACAGCAAGCTGCGCCTCGAACTGCGACACGCTCATGTAGTTGCGATCCTCGTCGGGCAGGAACAGCGTGTAGCCGCCGGCGCGCCCGCGCGGGATGATCGTTACCTTCTGCACACCGTCGGCCTTGGGCATGCCCCCGCCGACGATTGCGTGGCCAGCCTCGTGGTAGGCGGTGATCAGCTTTTCGCGCTCGGTCATCACGCGGCTGCGGCGCTCGGGGCCACCCATCGCCACGCGCTCGATCGCGTCTTGCAGCTCGGCCATGCCGATCTTCTTCTTTGAACGGCGGGCAGCCAGGATAGCGGCCTCGTTGACGGCGTTGGCCAGATCAGCGCCCGAGAAG
>LJCR01001004.1 GCA_001399705.1 Kouleothrix aurantiaca | reverse complement strand
GCTGCGCCCCGCCCTTGAGCTGTGCAAGCCCACCGGCGTCGTGCTCGAATCCGGCAGCCGCGTGATCGTCGCGGCGGATCGCGGCGGAGTTGGCAAGGTGCTGATCAATCGCCTGGAGCGGCGCGGCGTGACGGTGTGCGAGCTGGACCCGCAGCACGATGCCGTGACGCTGGAGGCGCAGCTGCACGCCTGCCTGGCCGACGGTGCCGTGCAGGGCGTGTACTGGCTGCCCGCGCTCGACACCGAGCCCGCGCTGGAGGTGATGAGCGCCGAGCAGTGGCACGACCTCAACCGCGTGCGCGCCAAGAACCTGCACCTTGTGATGCACACGCTGCTCCGCGCGGGCGAGCCGCCTTTCCTGGTGGCCGGCACGCGCCTGGGCGGCCTGCACGGCTACGGCGAGTTGGGCGCGAGCGCCCCGCTTGGCGGCGCGGTGACGGGCTTCACCAAAGCCTACAAGCGCGAGCAGACCAGCATCCTCGTCAAAGCGGTCGACTTCGAGCCGGGCCGCAAGACCGCCGAGCCTGCCGAGCTGCTGCTGGCCGAAACGCTGGCCGACCGGATTGTGGTGGTGCGCGGCGGCCGGATCGTGGCGGAAGGCACGCGTGCCCAGCTCACGCGCCAGCTGCTGGGACCCGATCTGGGAGCTGCAGCTGGCCGCACCGTCTGACGTCGCAGCGGGTGTGCTGGCCGATCTCGCGCCCGTTGAGGCGGTTGGCGACGACTGGCTGCAATTCCGCTGCGCCGACCCGCGCGCGCTGAACCCGCAGATCCTCGGGCGGCTGGCCGCGCGCGGCGTGCCGGTGGTTTCGCTGGCCGAGCTGCCGCGCAGCCTGGCAGATGTCTACCTCAGCATTGTTGCCGACGAAAACGAGCGCACCTGGAGCGCTGGCGCTGCGGCGCACGCGCCGGGCGAGCCGCTTCCCGCAGTCGAGGAGGTGCAGCCCTGCGCATCAGCGCGATCCGCACCATCACCCGCCGCGAAGTTGGCGACACCCTGACCGACTGGCGCATCCTTGCGCCGATGTTCATTCTCGCCTTCATCCTGCCGCTTCTGCTCGTCAGCGCGGCCAACTTCGCCATTCGCTTCATCGCCGACGAAAATACCGTGCCGCTGCTGGTGCCGTTTGTGATGCTGCTGGTTGGTTTCATACCCGCATCATTCTCGCTGACCACCGCGCTCGCAACCTTTGTGGGCGAGCGCGAGCGCAACACCGTCGAAGCGCTGCTGGCCATGCCGATCTCGGATGGCGAGCTCTACCTGGGCAAGCTCACTTCCTCGCTGCTGCCGCCGCTGGTGTCGGCCTTCACCGCAATGGGCGTGTTTTGCGGCGCGCTGGCGCTCGGCTACCCGCAGCTTTTTGCGCGCGGCCTGACGCCCGAGTACATCCTGGTGATCTTCCTGCTGATCACCACCAAAGCGATTGTGATGGTCGCCAGCGCGGTGATTATTTCGAGCCACACCACCAGCGTGCGCGCCGCCAACCTGCTGGCGAGCTTTGTGTTGCTGCCAACCGCTTCGGTGGTTCAGCTCGAAGCGATCCTGATCATTGGGCGGACGGCGCGCGCCTGGAGCGTGCTGTGGATCATTGTGCTGCTTCTCTCGGTGATTGCAATCACATTGATCCGCACGGGCATGGGCGCGTTCAACCGCGAAGAGATCCTTTCGCGCGAGCACGAGCAGCTGAACCTGCGGCAGATTGGCCGCACGTTTCTGACCTTCTTCCGCGAGTACCGCCCCGCTGGCGTGCCACCCGATCAGTACACACAGAGCCGTTTTTCGGCGGCGCGCTTTTATCGCCGCGAGCTGCCCGCCCTGCTGCGTGACTACCGGCTGCCAATCGCAGTGGCGCTGATTGCGGCGCTGAGCGGATTGCTGAGCGGCGGCTATATCGGCAGCACCTACCGCGTGCGCTTTCTCGACGCCTACCTTTCGAATATTGGCACGCCGCCCGCGCCAAGCCTCGGCCTGGGCATCGGCATTGCGCTGAACAACGTTCGCGTGGCGCTGCTGTCGGGCGTGTTTTCGTTGTTTGTGTTCGGCGTGTTCGCCTTTCTGGTGCCGGCGGTGGCGTTTGCGCAAATTGGCTTTGTGGCGAGCACGCTGGCCGAGCGCGGCGGCAGCTGGTTCGCGCTTGGCCACACCAGCCCGCTACAGTTTCTGCTGGCCTATGTTGTGCCGCACGGCATCATCGAGCTGCCGACCGCGATTCTGGGTTCGGCCATGGGCCTGCGCGTGGGCGCGGCGCTGATGTCGCCGCCGCGGGGCTTCACCGTCGGGCAGAATATTCTGTGGGCGCTGGCGCAGCTGGCGAAAGTGTGGCTGTATGTGCTG
>LJCR01001005.1 GCA_001399705.1 Kouleothrix aurantiaca | reverse complement strand
CTGTGGCGGGATGCGCGCATTGTACATGCGCGGCGGCGGCGGCTCGGTGCCGACGTGCTGCATCGCCACGGCAATCGCGTTGTCGCCGGTAAAGGGCAGCCGCCCGGTCAGCATCTCGTAGAGCGTGATGCCCAGCGCGTAAATGTCGGATTGGGGCGTGGCTTGCTGGCCGCGCGCCTGCTCGGGCGAGATATAGTCGGCGGTGCCGAAGGTCACGCCGGTTTCCGTCATCGCCGTGGACATTTTGCTCTTGGCAATGCCGAAATCGGTGATCTTCACCGCGCCGTTGTCGCTGACAATAATATTTTGCGGCTTGATGTCGCGGTGGATCATGCCCAGGCGGTGCGCGGCTTCGAGGCCATTCGCCACGGCTTCGGCAATCGCCACCGCGCGATCAACCGCCAGCGGCGCCTCGCGCAAAATCAGCGCCTTGAGGTCGCTGCCGGGCACATATTCCATCACAATATAGTGGATGTCGCCGTCCTGCCCAACGTCGTACACATCGACGATGTTGCTGTGGCGCAGGTTCGCGACCGCCTGGGCCTCGTGGTGGAAGCGCTGCAAAAAGCCGGTGTCGGAGGCATAGTGGCTGTGGAGCACTTTAATCGCCACCGGGCGATTCAGCCGCAGGTCGCGCCCGCGGTACACGCGCGCCATGCCGCCTTCGCCCAGCTTCTGCTCAAGCTCGTAGCGGCTGTTGAGAACTTTTTGTTGCATTCTATTGATCACTGTTGGCAGGTTGGCAAGTGAGAATGTTGCAGGTTGCCGAAGGCTACGCTCATCAGAAAACCTGAAACGTGCAAACCTGCCAACCTGAAACATCGTTATGCGAATACATGGCGCACCAGCTCACAGGCTGGCGTTGGCTCGGAAATGCCCAGGTGATGCTCCAGCACAGCCAGGTTGACCACATCTTCCCGATTGTAATCGAGCAAGGTTTGCAGCGCGCCCCGGTCGCCATAGGTTTCGTAGCGGTTCCACAGGCGCGGCGCATCCCAGCCGGTGATGCCGGCCGTGGCGCGGCCAATCCCCAGGCGCTCTTCGATCTTCTTCAGGCCGCCGCGCAGGCCGTGCTGCCGGCAGACATGCATCAGGTCGCAGTGCTCGTACTCGCGCTTCAGGTCGGCGTAGAGCGTTTTGCGAATATACGGCAGGTCGAACGAGCTGCCATTGAAGGTCACCAGCGTCTGCACGCCTTCCAGCGCCGCATACAGCGCCAGGTCGTGCACGCCGCCGCCGACGAGCTGGATGGTGCCCAGATCGGGCCGGTAGATCCCGATGACGCTGATCGTGTTGCCAAAGGTCGTCTCAATATCGAGGTACGCGCGCATCGGCCTGCTTTCTAGTTCAGCCCGCGCACGCGAGCGATGCAATCGCTGCCGGCGCGAAACCGTGTCATTATGGCATATGGCTGCGGCATTGGCAAGCCCGGCGCCGGCAGCCGGGGCGAACGACAAAGCGTGGTATAATCGCCTTTCTATAGCATTCTACGTACGAGGGAAAAGCAGGTTTCTATGCCGCAACGTGTTGTGATGGATACCGATCCCGGGATCGACGACTCGCTGGCGATCTTGCTGGCGCTGGCGTCGCCTGAGATCGACCTGGCAGGGGTGGGGGTGACGGGCGGCAACTGCGCGCTGGCCGACGGGGTGCGAAATGCGCTGAATGTGCTGGCGACCGCTGGCCGCACCGACATGCCGGTCCATTCCGGCATTGCGCTGCCGCTGATTCGCCCGCCCTTCACCGCGCCCGAAACGCATGGCGATACCGGCTTGGGCTATGCGCACCTGCCAGCCTCGCCGGTCGCGCCGCACGACGAGCACGCCGTCGATTTCATCATCCGCGAGATCATGGCGCGCCCGGGCGAAACAACGCTGGTGGCGGTTGCGCCGCTGACGAATGTGGCGGTTGCGATTCGCAAAGAGCCGCGCATTGTCCAGAATGTGCGCGAGGTCATTATTATGGGCGGGGCGCTGCGCGCCGACGGCAACACCACCTCGCTGGCCGAGTTCAACTTTTATGTCGACCCACACGCCGCGCATATCGTGCTCGAAAGCGGCATGCCGATCACGCTGCTGCCGTGGGATATTTCGAAAGACGTGATGCTGGTGCAGGCCGACATCGACCGCATGCTGGAAGTCTCGTCGCCGATCACGCGCTTTATTGCCGACGCCACGCGCTTCTATATTGAGTTTCACGAGCTGTGCTTTGGCTTCTCGGGCTGCTCGATCAACGACCCGGTGGCGCTGGCGCTGACGTTCATGCCCGAGCTGGCGCGCACCACGCCCATGCACGTGGCAATTGAGGACAGCAGCGAGCTCACCGCCGGCACGAC
>LJCR01001002.1 GCA_001399705.1 Kouleothrix aurantiaca | reverse complement strand
ATTTTGTCCTTGGTCGCCGTTGGGAAAATTGTGCAGACCAAGCTTCAAAGAGAGACAACTATTTTGGTTTACTAAATATTGTTCGCCCGGTCACGCATGCTCAAGATCAGCTAATCGATTATTTAAAACTTATGCGAACAACTAAAGAAGGAGCATTGTGGGTCTTTTATGGTCCATCTGGAAGTGGTAAAACAACCTTTTTGTCTAGTATCGATCACCAATTCAACAAAGACATGCAAATTATCGAGGCTCAGGTGATCAAAGCTGATGATTTAAACATTATCAACAGAGCAGAATTTAGATCGAAACTGATTGATATTATTAAAAATCGGAGTTCAAAAGAAATTACTTTAGTATTAGTTCTAGAAGATAGAGAAGACAATATTGATGACAACGAGTTAGATTCATTCGTGCAAACCTTGAAGGGTATATTGCGTAATCCATCATTTGGTGAAAATACACTTGTTGTATTTCCCGTTAATAGTATTAAAAACGGTAGGCGGATAGTAGAAGCAGCAAATGCTGTTGGTATTCAACAGCATGAAGGTTCAAGAAATACTATTTTCACTTTTCAAGGGCCAGAACCCGAATATTACATCGATATAGTTGAGGATCTAACAAGTGTTCTTAATGGACGACCGCTTTCTAGCTTTGGCATGAGCCGAACTACTTTAGAGGGGATGCCAAAGGACCGAATCACCATAGGTAATTTCATACAAGAAGTGGCTGAGCGAGTGCAAAGCCAAGAAAATAAGATGAACTACCTATTGCGCCAAGCCCAGTATAAAGAGCTTGTTACAATTTTTGTATTTGTTCGACCTATTGAAGCACCAGATCTGTTTACAAGTACTCAGCAGATTGTTGTTGATAGTTATAACAGAATCAATCCTAATTGGTTACTGACAGATGGGAGTGATTTGAGTATTCGTGAGTGGCGCAATACGCCAGAGCGCTTCGCAAGCATAATAAATGGTGTTCTGCACACAAGAGTTGTTGACTTCCCTCCACACGTTTTGTACCAAATCATCCTTTTCTATGGTTCTGATGAGTTGAAAACAAATTTTGCCAACGCACTGCGTCAAGAAGGTTTTGACCCGACACCCACAAAAAACCAAGCTAATGCAAGGAACGCACTTGATGCTACCAATTTGGCACGTATACTTCGAGGAGAGCCAGTTTCGCGTCCGCAAAGAGTTGCTATAGACTCTGATACAGAAGAAGATGAGCTTTCAGAAGATACACAACAACGCCGAAACCTTATTCGCAAAGGTTTATTCACTGCTAAATGGATACCTAGTCTATCAAGTGTAAATAGTGTCCAAGGAAGTGTAGCGAGAGCTTTTAAAGATCTGATCACGAGAGGGAATTTGCGCACACA
Organism: Kouleothrix aurantiaca; assembly: GCA_001399705.1. GTDB lineage: Bacteria > Chloroflexota > Chloroflexia > Chloroflexales > Roseiflexaceae > Kouleothrix > Kouleothrix aurantiaca. Next base: position 958 of record LJCR01001002.1, on the reverse strand, counting down.
AATTCGTGGTTATACTGGCGTTTGGGCAGAAAGCACTCTAGCAATACAAGGCGATGGAAGAGTAATGAAAACAGTCAAGCCAGATATAACTATTGAAACTAACGATACTCTTTATTTGATTGAATTCAGCTTTGGAAGTACTGCTAGATTAACACGCGCAGATATGGCTAACTATATTATGAGAAAGATAAATGACTATTATCAGCAACTTCCTCTGTTGAAGCAAATGAAAAGTAGCTAGCTTATAATTAACTCGACCTCCATTATACGTGGCCCAACACGGCGTTGCAGTTGACCGCTTCGCGCGCGAGATCGCCGTTTTTTAAGAAAGTTTATTTTCGCGCTCGCGGCAACTGAACGCCAACCCGTTCGGCGGCTATCTACCACACGCCTCAGCAAATCCAGTCATCCTACGGTGCCATTTTTAACACATAGACCAAAACCAAAGGTGCATTCACGGCGAACCTGAATGGAGCCGACATGAGTCCTGTAGAACGCCTGTGTGTGCGTTGTGGTAAGCCCGTCACTCGCTTTTACAAAGATTACACGGTCTTTGAACGAATGCATTGGCTCTGTTTTCATCTTGAGTTTGAGCACAATGGAGATCCAGATGAACCCTGTAATGACCCTTCTTGCCCCTGGTGGCATATCGACGTCTATAAACGTAAGCTCCAAGAATTAGGACTTGATCCACAAAGAGTTTTGAATGACGCGATTGATCAACGATGGAATTTCTAGCGCTTTCGGTACTGGCTATATATCAGCCAAAGCGGCCTTGTAGTGCAGGCGCCATCGCTCCTCGGAGTAACAAATATGACCACCAGCGACCAAATCGCCAGCAATTACCTCTACGATCTTGGAATGCTCCTGAAAGAGCGGGCTGTTGAGGCCAAAGCAGAAAAATACATTCAGGAGAACGAGCTAGATCGCGCATATCATACAGGGTATCTTATGGCTA
>LJCR01001003.1 GCA_001399705.1 Kouleothrix aurantiaca | reverse complement strand
ACCTGGCGGATGGAGGCGGCACGAAAACGCAAGGGCAGCGGCAGCACGAGATCACGCTCTCTGCGGCCATTCGGCAGCACGAGCCGGCCGTTGACCACGCGGATCGCCTGCCCTTTCCAACTCACGGTCTGGTACGCTTTCTCGCGGTAGGGGTAGTTGGCGTCGGTCGCTCCGGCAGCACGGTTTTGACGGGCGGTGGCGACATTGGCGAGCAGTTGCTGAGCGAGAAACTGGACGCTCTGCGAGTGGAGCGCCTAGCGAGAGCCCTTCGTCTGCGCGTTCAGGTCGGCCTCGGCCAGCCACACGCCCTGCTCGCGGGCGGCGACGTGCGCCTGCACCAAGTCGCTCCAGCAGCGCCCCGCTTCCCGCCGCAGCGTGTCACAGAGCGCGCGGGTCGCGGGATCGAGCTGCCGCAAGGCAACAAGCTGCACTGTGGCGGTGGTGGCGGCAGTTTTATAGGCCATGTCCAAGTCTATCAGAAAATGCGTTCTAGCGCAAGCAGTTTATCGCTTTCGGACGCGCTGCAGCGGCATCATCCCACCGCTGAATCTGATGGATGGGTGTTTGCATGGTCGATCGATGGTCTGGTTATGCAGCGTTGGGCTGAAGCCGCTGAAGCCTGGCGCTTCATGTGGCCGCTGAAGCTGGCGGGCTTTCGCGCCTGAAGGCCAGCATCTGTAAGATGCAGCGCACCGCCGAGACGAGCAGCGCCGTTTCGAACGGCCAGCTACTGGTGGTGGCGACAGCCTCCCACAGCACAAGTGGCTGCGGCTGTACGTGGAGCAGCCGAGCAACAGCCCGGTCCATCCTCTCCACAACACGCGACGAGTATGGTGCTCCTCAGCCGTGGGGCGCGGAGCCTGTTGAGCCAGCCGTCACCTCGCCCAGCCGACGTCCCTCGTCAACCTCCAGACGGGGCGCTCGGACCGCCCTCTCTTCGATCTCTCTATATGGTGGTTGGATCTATGGTGGTGTCTCGCATGGCCGAACTCCTTGATCTTGAGGTCTTCCCCGTGTTCCGTCACTCAGTAGCACCCGCTGAGCGTCGCTCACGCTGGCTGCCTTGCTGTTGTACGAGCGTGCCTGCGCCGCCATAGCCAGACCCCCACCGCCTGCCCGGCGAAGACTGCGATGACGCTGAGGGCGAGCAGGAGCGTAAAGGGGGAGGTCGTCCGCAACAGCGCACCGTAGAAGAACGCGTGCGCGATGACCAGCGCGAACAAGGCGTAGTTCAGGCGCTGGAGGTTCTTCCAGGTCCTGGCTTTGAGTTTGCGCAGGGCGAAGTCGCTGGAAAGAGCGAGCAACCCCACCACGATCACTGTGGCGGCAAGTCCGGTCCAGTTCCCTAGCCCGAAGCTATTGAGCCGCGGGCTGCCGTCGGGCACGAAGAAGTAATTGAGGATGCCGGAGAGCTGTCCACCGCTATGCAACAGCGATCCGTAGATCACGTGGACGACGCCGAAGAGGGCCGTCCACGTCCCCACGTCACGGCGCAGATAGCTCGAGACGGGATTCCGCCTGCGGAGCAGCAGGTTGGCTGGCCCGATCAGGAGCGTGAGCCCGAGCAGCCCGAGGGCGACGTAGCCGGTGGCAACGGTGAACCGCTGGGTGAGGTAGCTCCTTCCTCTGGCCTCCGTGATCTCGCCAGGATCCATCGGTCCGGTCTGGTCCCCGCCGTGACCCGTTGGTGGCGTTTGACCCCTGCCGTGATCAGTCGCTGGCGGCGTCTGGCTCCCACCATGACCCGTCGGTGATGGAGTTTGGCTCGCGCCGTGACCTGTGGGTGGTGAGGTCTGGCTCCCACCGTGACCCATCACTCCGCCCATTCCGCCCATTCCGCCCTCGCCTGGCCGCTGGGGAAGCGCAGCAGCACTGCCCATGTCCATCTGGGGATACGCCTGAGGGTCGAAGGGCGGGAGCGTCATGAAGAGCACAATGATCACGGCACTTGCGAGCGCGAGCGGCACATGGAAGCGAAGAAGGCGATGACGCCAGTCGCCGCTGCTGCCGCCAAGCGGTTGATTCGCAGATCGGGTGGCTGGTTGCATTCTCAATGCTCCTCTGAAATCTCACTGGGCCGGCCTTCCGGGCTGCACTCGGCTGTCAGACCCAAGCCCATTTCCCTGCTTGGTAGGTGACGCCTTGTCAGATGCTGAGCAACTCGCGGACGATGATCAAAAGCCTACCTTCCGTAGAGCCACCTGCGTTGACGCTCTCACCTGGTAGTATAGGTCGCAGCAGTCCGCCGGACATGACCCCTGGAAGGCAGAGGAGAGAAGAAAAGGGCTATTTTTGCGAGACAGTTCGCGAGATCAGAGGGAGTGAGAGGAGAATGC
>LJCR01001001.1 GCA_001399705.1 Kouleothrix aurantiaca | reverse complement strand
CCCCACGGTGTTCAGGCTCCCCGCCGGCGCGACAATCGCAAAGCTATACTGGCCATTGCCGTGCACCGCAGCAGTAACATCAATATCGACCACGCTGCCGAGCGCAACCGGCCCAAGCGTCGCGAGCTGCGGCCCGTCGATCACCGGCTGCGTGTTCCAGGTAAGCGTCTCGGGCCACGTTACGTCGCTGAGCGCATATACGCTGCCGCCGCTGCTCGAGTCGTTCGCCACCGTCAGGCGCAGCGTCGCCGAAACCACCTGTGCATCGGCTGGCATCCCCGCAACGCTGAAGCCAAGAAACGAACGCTTTTCGGCCTGCCCACCCACTGCCTGCAACTGGCTGCTGGCCGCCCAGCTTGTAGTGGGCTTATCCCTGCTGGCAAAGGTGTCGGCGCGCACAGCAAACGTCGATGCGATCAGCACGCCGGGATCGGTTGGCAGCGTTGTGGGCGTCGTTGTTGCGGTTGGCACCGTGGTTGCGGTGGGGAGCACCGTGGCAGTTGCCGTTGGAAGATTGGTTGGCACCACAGTTGGGGTGCTGGTGGGCACTACGGTTGGTGTCGCGGTCGGCGCGCCCTGGCTGGTAAAGAATTCTGCCATGGGGGCGCTGCAATTGCAGGCCGCATTTGCCAGCGGTGGCAGGCCCCAGGCATCCTCAATCGTGCGCAGCAGCGAGTAGTGACTGTAGGGCGTGGACGAGGTATAGGCTGGCTTGCCCAGCGGCGAAATCACCAGCGTCACTACCTGCCCGCCGGCCGCCAGCTGGCAGCAACTCGTGTCGGTGGAGCCTTCATCGAAGGTGATGAACAGCACGCCGTTCTGCTTCCAGGCCGGCGAGGCCAGAATTTTGCTCACCACTGTTTTCACCCATTTGTCGCCCGTGCTGACCGAGCAATCGTGCATGCTGTTGCACATATTTGGCGTGATCCACACGTAGTTTGGCAGGTTGTTGGCCGCCAGGTCGGTGTCGAACTGTGTGAACGGCACAATATTGCTGCAGCGCGCCGGGTTGGTGCGGATGTCGTTGAAATAGATGAGCGGGTTGTGCTTCTGCTTGTACAGCGGTGCTGCGTCGCCAAGGTAGCACGGCTTGGGCATCGACTCAATGTACGCTTTCCAGGTGCGGCCCGAGGCTTCAACCTGGTCGGCCAGGGTCGGCGCATTTATGTAGCATGTATTACAATTCGTCGTAATACCAAAAGTATCACCACCAACAAGCGCCAGGTAGTTCGGCAAGCTTGGGTGCCGAACGCCGTAGTAGTTGCTGGCGAGCCCATAGGTTTGTGCGAGGCTGTTGATATAGGGTGCTGAGGACGAGCCAATGATGCTGCTGATCTCGTGGTTTTCCAGAACGATTTCGAAGACGTGGCTGAATGCGGGAACTGAGCTGGCGCTGGCGCTTGAGGGCTGGGCCGTGCCCACGTAAAGCGCCAACAAGGCCAGGCAGAGCGCGACGGCAATAAGTCGTAGGCGAAGACGTGAGGTCATGTTTCATTCCTTGTTCTGCGGGTGTGATGGGGGCGAATGCCAAACCGATTGTGCACCGGCACACTGCCGGTGTTCCGAGCAAATGAAAGGTTGCCTTTCTTATATCAGGCGTCGTACTGCAAACGGCGCGAATGAACGTTATGCATGGGTTAACCAGGTGTTCGATAGCAATTAGCGTGCCTAAATGTAAAAAGTATGTAGAAATACTGTTTTGAAATATGAATATCTTGTCACAAAAACACATAGTTTCTGGGCGTTATAGTAGAACATATCGCCACTAGTAATTTATTTCTGTTGCTACATAAGAGTAATAGGTGCTAACTACACCAACCATCGGCATGCACTGGCGCGGAAATGTCGGTTTTCGTGCCACAGCGCGGGTTTTCGCGAGCGCACGGACAATAGCTGCGAGGCCTGCTGTGCCGGCGCGCGCTTCTGTCGCGGCCGCACGCCGCTTTTGCCTTGTCAGAAATCCAGTTTCGTGCTACGGTATGGCATCCCGCACGCTTCTGAGGAGATCGAATGAGCGACAGCGCAAACAGCAAGCTGGAGCTGGGCCTTGAGCGCCTGGCAAAGGCAGGCACCGACGCTGATCTGCTGGGTTTAGCCCTGCAAAGCCTGCATGGCGCGCTCGAAGACGCGTTTCGCGCGCAGCTTGCCGCCGACACGCATGTGCCCGCCGCGCAGCGCGCCGACATAACCGACCCCAAAAAAGTGCAGTGGAAAGATTTGCTTGACGCGATGGTGTTGGATCGCGACCTCGGCGCCGACGACCGCAGGACGATCTGGCGTGTGAATGGCCTGCGCACGCGCGTGGCCCACGGCGAGCGCTCGCGAATCAATCGCGCC
>LJCR01001000.1 GCA_001399705.1 Kouleothrix aurantiaca | reverse complement strand
GGCGACGGGTTGTGCTGGCGGGGGGTGTGTGCTCATGCGGTCGGCAGTAGGCAGCTGGCAGTCGGCAGCGAGGAAGCGCAGAACCGAGAACCAAGAACCGAAGAACCTACGATGCGTGAACTTGAAACTTGCAACCTACAAACCTGCAACTTACAACTCTTCGCGCCCTTTGCGTTCTTTGTCGGTCGTCGGTCGTCGGTGGTCGCTCAAGCGCTAGCCAGTGCCGCGCGCAAACACATTCGGCCAGGCCTTGAAGCGCGTGAAGAAGGTCTCGGGCGTCTTCTGCACGCCGTTCTCGGTGATCACGCGGTACACCGAAATGTCCATCCCGCGCCGCGCGTGGTCGGTCTGCTTCACGGTGCCAGCCGCCAGCGTGTTGTCGTCCACATACACCGGGTTGCTGGGCGCGGGCACAATCTTCGTCACATCCGGCCCGCGGGCCTCGACGGTGCGGTTGGGCTTGGTGCCATACAGGCGCACGGTCAGCACTTCGGCAGCTTCATCGACCTTCGCCTCCATCAGCAGCCAGTTGCCGGTGTCGTTGACGAACTTCAGATCGAGCACGCCAGTGAAGATCGTCGCATCCATGCCGGGGGCTGAGTCGCCGGGATAGCTGAAATCGTCGTACCAGCTGATGTAGAACGGGTGCGCGTGGCGCTCGGTGATCGGCAGGCCGGCCCAGAACGCCGCCCGAAACACCGTGGTCGAGTCCTGGCAGACGCCGCCGCCCCATTCGAGCTGAGTGCGGTTGCCGATGACGGCGTAGCCCTGCACAAAGCCATTGCTTTCGTCCACCGCGCCAAGCTGCGTGTTGAACGAAAACTCCTCGCCCGGCGCGATCAGCACGCCATCCATGCGCGCCGCGCCGGCCTTGATGTTGGTGATGCGATAGGATGCCGAGCCGGCGAAGCTGGTTTTACCCTCGCCCACCAGCTCATTAATGCCGAGCGAGGGCAGGCTTTTCGCGGTGACCTGCGGCGCGATCTGCTCGACGGGAAGGGCGATCTCGCGCTGCGCGAGCTGCAGCGTCTGGCTGATCTCCTGCGCGGCGGCTTCCTGCTTGAGCTTCCAGCCGTCCTGGCCGGGTTCTGCGATCTGCACCTTGCCCGAGCGGAAGGCCAGTCGCGGCTCGCTGGTGCCGGTATCGACAATCTGGGCGAGCTTCTGCACGGCCTTGGTCAGCCGGTCGGCGTCGACGCGCACGGCCAGCTGGCGGCCTTCGGGCGCGATGGAAATCAGCTCCGCGATCTTGTTTGCGTCCCACACCCACTGCTGCTCGCCCTGGCGCAGCGTGAGCGGCTGGCTGAGCAGCTGCTGCGCGGTGGCGGTGGCGGGCGCAAGCGCCGCGTCGGTGATGCGCGGCTCCAGCGTGCGCGTGCGCAGGGTGACAGTCTGGGGCGCAAGGGTTTGCAGCGCGCTCGCGATCTCAGCCGTGGTGTCGCTGGCCAGCACCTGCCGGCCGATCTGCGCGGGCGTGGGCAGCACCTTACCCTCGGCAATGCTCAGCGCGGCATCGCGCGGCGGCTGCTCGACGGTGGTGGGGATGGTGTTCAGGTAGGCGTGCAGCGCGCGCGTGTCGAGGCTCATGCGCGGGGCAAGGTCCAGGCCGCCGCGCCAGATCGCCCACAGCTCGCGGACGCGCGTGAGCGGGCCGCCGCTGTGCCCGGCGGCCAGCACCTCGGCGGCCACATCGGCAGGGTCGAACTGCACGCCTAGCTGTGCGAGCGTGGGCGTCCAACTGCGGCCCTCAAAGGTCAGCGTGATCGGGGTGCGCTGGAAGGCGGCGTAGCGCTCATCGAGCAGGGCGCGCACCTCGGCGGCGCTTTTGCCGGCCATTGGCACGCCCTGCAGGCTCACCCCGTCGGCCACGCGGTCGCCCGACCAGAGGCCCAGCGCGTAGGGCAGGGTGGCGAACACCGCCACGCCCAGCAGCACCACAAACAGCAGCGGTGCCAGCCCGCGGCGGCGCGCGCGCACAGGGCGGCGCGTGTGTGACGCGCGCTGCGACCAGCCCTCATCAGCAAAATCGTCGTTTTCGTCAAATGGCTCGGCCGCCGTGGGCGCGGGATCATCGTATGGCCGGCGCGTAGCACGGCGGCGGCTGATCGGCCCGTACTCCTGGTAATACTTATCGGGCATATTCGCTTCCTGGGCGACGAATGGTTGGCTGAATCAGGCGTTATAAGAACATGATTTGTGTGTAGTTGTAAAGCCTATCACGTTTGCATGGCGCTGTCAAGGAATTATATACAACGCGGCTGAAGTCCGTTTCTCGTTACGACCAAGGACGACGGACCACTGACGACAGACGACTCAAGTGGTCGGCGGTCGGTTGTCC
>LJCR01000100.1 GCA_001399705.1 Kouleothrix aurantiaca | reverse complement strand
CGCCCCGACTACGATTACGCCGATGGGGTGACGCTGCAGGTGTACGAGCTGGCCGAAGGTGGTGAGACGCTAGTTGAAATCCCGACGCTCGACGGCGGGGTGGCGTGCGAGTTCGCGGTACAGCGCGGGCAGGTCGTTAGGTGATGGCGCGCATTGTCATCTAGCTGCTCGCGCCCTTCGGCGACATCGATTAAGCTCGTAAAAGGAATATGTGCAAGTAATCGACCCATATGCTTCCTGTGAGCCTTTCAATATACTCACTTATAGAGAGCCGCGCATTGGTTTAAAAATACCTTAAATCCCACCATCTTCAAGAAGTTGCCGAAGCTTCTTTAAACAACGAGCGCGGGTTGGGCCAATACTACCCTCACTCATTTGCAGGGCCGCCGCGATATCGGCATAGGGGGGTGGCTCAGCCTGGTAGAACAGCATGATCAGCAGCCCGCGGCAGCGTTCGTTCAGCGCCTGCACCGCGCTGTAGACCATGTGCTGCTCTTCCAGGCGCATAATCAGTATGTCGGGCATCTGGGCCTCGTCGGCCTGCGAGATCTCCAGCGGGCCTTCCTGTTCGGCGCCGTGGCGGCGCGCGCGCTCTTGGCGGCTTAGGCGCCAGGCTTCGTGCCGGGTGGTAGTAATAAGCCAGGAACGGATCGATGCGGGCTGCTCGATGCGGTCGACGCGTTCTACAAGCGTGGTAAAGACGCGCTGAAACACATCGGCGGATTGCTCTTGGTCAAGGCCGGTGTGCCGTGCGATTGAGAAGACCAGGCGCTGATATCGCTCAACGAGTAATTCCCAGGCGGCCTGACTTCCAGCGCGACAAGCCTGCACAAGCGCCTCATCGCTCTGCTCCATACATCCTCCTGGCGCCTGTAGCTCTGCTCGTAGCATACCTGATACGGATGGCTTTGTCTAGTGTTCGCAGCATAATAATGGTTATACCACATACTAGCACATATCGGCTCAGTGTAGCCGTTCTCTCGCTGCCTGAACATATGCCAGAGTTTACAGCACTGCTTCCTGCTGCAGGCGGTATATTGCGTAGTAATACAAAGTGTATAGATGCGATGTGTTAAGGCGATTAGCCATTGCTTGGGGGCTTCACCATAGAATCTTGGCCAAATCCTGCCATTTGCGTTTTGGAAGAGTGTGATTCGATTTCAGAAAATGTTTTGCGAGCATGTATTTTTGTCTTGGCCCTATGCTCTTATTAGGTGCAAGCATTTCTTTTTTCAATGATCATCTGCCCATCCGAACCTGTGCCCGGTTCGTTGCTTCCTGAGTTTTGGCTCTGCATGCCAATGTACTGTACTACCTTGAGTTTGTAGGTAGTTGCTGCCGTCAGCCACGGGGCCGGTGCCAGCTACCGAGCGGGTGTTTTCTCACACATCAGTTGCGCTGCGCCGCTGGCACAGCCGAATGATGTTTTGTTGGGTTACGCTGGCTCTTTTTTGCTGCCTGCTGTTTCGACTTTGTTGGTGTGGAACTGGTTCATCATCGGCGGTTCGAAGCTCTCCAGAAAGGCTTTGTTTATGATCAAGCAGTGGGGCAAATTGAAGTTTGCAGCGATGCAACGATTTGTTCGCCTTCTCATCACCATCGTGATGCTATTCGGCCAGTTCGCGGCCGTGCCAGCGACGACGCTTGCAGCCCCTGCAAGTGCCAGTGCCCAGCCGGCGCGCATGCAGCTCGACGAAACGCCAACGCCCGAGCCAACGGCTGAGCCAACGGCCGAACCCACTGCCGAGCCAACTGCTCCGCCCACGGCCGAGCCAACGGCTGAACCCACTGCCGAACCAACGGCGACCACAGCGCCGACAGGTGAGCCGACGGCCGAACCAACGATTGAGCCCACTGCGGAGCCGACGGCGACCACAGCGCCGACAGCCGCACCAACTGCAACCAGCGTGCCCACGCCATCCGGCCCGCCGACGATTGCCAGCGACAAGGCCGATTATGCTCCAGGGGAGACAGTAACTCTCACTGGTACCAGCTGGCAGCCAGGTGAGCTTGTTCGCATTATTGTGAATGACACGATTGGCCAGACATGGAAGCGTGATGTAACTGTTACTGCGAACAGTACTGGAAATATTATCGACATTTTCCAGCTTCCGACCTACTTTGTCTCGAACTATGACGTAACCGCCATTGGACCGAAGTCAGGGACCGCGACGACGACATTCACAGACCTCTCGATTGGCACCTACGACCAGTGTGCAAACGACAACAACAGCACACCTCCTGGGACAGGATACACATCTGGTGATACCGGTTGTCGCTGGATCAACGGTAACCTGCAGAGTAATACTGCATACTATGCTGAGGGCGACGCCACGGTTCAGCGATTGTGGCTGACTGATCTTGTGCCTGGTAGTATTCATACAGTCACGTTCAGTTATGGCACGACTAAGGGTGGCAAGCATGCCTACGATTTCTTGACAAGGTGGGACTGGTCGGAAAATTGGATTACCGCTGCTGATCGATGCCAAGGTATCACTGGCTGCGATAGCGCTTCCGATACTTTCACCTCTATACCGGTTGATCCGAACGCAAACGGTTTTGATGCTGCCGCTAGCCTGATTAAACCTCGGCAATTCACGATGCGCGGCGGCTCACTGAATAGCGCTACAACCCCCACCATTACCAGTGGCAGCTATTCGGGCGATAGCGAGACGTCGATCACAGTTAACTTCACTGTTGGATCTTCTGCTGGCTCCATGTGCGATACAAACAAGGGCGTGACTACCTGCGGTGTTGCAATATGGTTTGGTGCACATGTTTCTGCCCAAGCCAACTGGGGTATTGGGCAGGGCGCTGGCAGCATCTCAGGATCACCCTACCACGTGGCACTCGATGCTGTCGATGGTGCTTCGGCCGGGCAGCGTGACAATCAGATGCAGGCAAGCGTAGTCAACCAGATCGCGAACGGCACAATCGTCATCAAAAAGGATGCCGTTCCCGACGATGCGCAAGATTTTAGTTTTAATCTAACGAATAGCACAACTATTAACCAAAACTTCTCGCTGGATGATGACGCTGATTCAACATTGCCGAATAGCCAATCGTTCAGTGTGCCACCTGGTACTTGGACGGCCAAGGAATTGAACATCCCATCAGGATGGAGCCTGACAAACCTGGTTTGTACGGTTACGGGTTTGGGTGGAAGTTCTTCCTCGATCAATTTGGGATCGGCGACAGCAACTATCACTCTGAAATCCAATGATACAGTTACTTGTGTCTACACCGACACGAAGGCGCCGGACAAATTGAATATGACCGTCTCGAAGACGGCGGCTGCTTCGCTGACGCGCATCTACAAGTGGAATATCGCCAAGAGCGCCGACAAGACCAGCGTCAAAATTGCCGATGGTAGCAGCGCTACGTTCAACTACACGGTGAGTGTCGCGCACGATAGTGGCACCGACAGCGCGTGGAAGGTGACCGGCAATATCACGGTGAACAACCCGAACGCCTTCTCGGTCTCGGGCGTCAGCGTGTCGGATTCGATCGACCCGAACGCGACCTGTGTGGTGAGCGGCGGCAGCACGACGATCGCTGCCAATTCGTCGGCGGTCTACAACTATACCTGCACCTACTCGCAGGCCCCGGCGGCGGCAAGCCAGACCAACACCGCCACGGCGACCTGGACGGCGTTTGGCTCGCCGAGCACCAGCGCCTCTGGCACCGCCGCAGTCAACTGGGCGAACGCGACCATGACGCTCAAGGACGGCAGCGTGAGCGTAACCGACACGCTGGGCGGCAGCCTTGGCACCGTGCTGTACACCGACCCGAGCCCGAAGACTTTCACCTACTCGAAGACCTTCGGCGGCGTGGCCGGCACGTGCAAAACCTACGACAATACCGCCACCTTTACGACAAACGATACAAACACGACCGGCTCGGCAAGCAAGACGGTGACCGTCTGTGTCGGCAAGGACCTGACCGTCAGCAAGACGGCGACGGCCTCGCTCAACCGCACCTACAAGTGGCTGATCGACAAGAGCGTGGACGACACGCGCATCGAGATTGCCGAGGGCGGCACGGCGACGTTCAACTACACCGTGAAAGTCACGCCCGATGGCTACACCGACAGCGACCACACGCTGGGTGGCACGATCACGGTCAACAACCCGAACAAGTGGCAAGATGTTACGGTCAGCGTGGCTGATACCCTCGACCAGGGTGGAACGTGCGCGATCACCGAGAGCGCGCCGTATGTGGTGCCCAAGAATGGCTCGCTGACGCTGCACTACACCTGCGCCACCGATGGCACGTCAACCAAGAACACTGCGACGGCGACCTGGAACAAGGCCACCTACGTCACGCCAACTGGTTCGGCCTCGGGCGACGCGACGGTGAGCTTCGCCACCGCGAACGAGACCAACAAGACCATCACGGTGGTGGATGACAAGACGACCAGCACACCAGTGACGCTGGGGACGAGCGACTACTTCACTGGTCCATTCGAGTTCAACTATGCGCTTGAGAAGCAGGGCGTGGCGGGCGAATGCACTGGCTACACCAACACTGCCAAGATCAGCGAAACCGGCCAAAACGACAGCCAGAAGGTGACCGTCTGTGTCGGCAAGGATCTGACGGTTTCAAAGACTGCCGAATCGAGCTTCACGCGCACATATAAGTGGTCGATTGAAAAGAGCGTGGACGACACGCAGATCAATATTGCCGAGGGCGGCACGGCCACGTTCAACTACACCGTGAAGGTTTCGCACGATGCTGGCACCGACAGCGCCCTGACCGTTGTTGGCAAGATCACCGTGACGAACCCGAACAACTGGGAAGATATTGTGGTGGATGTGACCGACGCGCTGGACACGGGTGCGTGTAGCGTAACGGGTGGCACGGGCGTCACCATCCCGGCGGGCAAGTCGGTGGTGCTGGATTACACCTGCGCCTCGGCCGACCCGGCCGCGACCAAGAACACCGCGACGGCGACCTGGAACAAGGCAACCTACTCCACGCCAAACGGTACCGCCTCTGGCTCGGCCAACGTGGCCTTTGCCACACCAACCACGATTGTGGACGGCAGCGTGACGGTGGTGGACGACAAGACCAACCCGAGCAGCCCGGTGGCACTCGGCACTTTGTCCTACACCGACCCAAGCCCGAAGCTGTTCACCTACTCGGTCAGCAAGAATGGCGTTGCGGGAACCTGCACCGACTACACCAACACTGCAACGTTCACCACCAACACGACTGGCACCGAGGGCTCGGACAGCCAGACAGTCACTGTCTGTGTCGGCGCCGACCTGACCGTCAGCAAGACAGCGGCGGGCACCTTCAACCGCGAGTACCTGTGGTCGATCAAGAAGAGCGCGGACAAGACCGAGGTGAAGATCGCCGAGGGTGGCGACTACACGTTCCACTACACCGTCGATGTGGCACAGACCGGCGTCACCGACAGCGGCTGGACGCTCAGCGGCAAGATCACCGTCACCAACCCGAACGACTGGCAAGCCATCACGCTCACCGGGTTGACCGACGTGATTGACAACGGCGGAACGTGTACGGTTGCGGCTGGCCCGTACATCGTGCCGGAGAGCGGCTCGATTGACGTGAATTACACCTGCTCGTACGGCTCGGCACCCAGCAGCTACAGCGGCACGAACACCGCGACGGCAAGCTGGGACAAGGCGGCTGCCTTCACGCCAAGCGGCACGGCCTCGGGCGAAGCGAACTTCGCGCTCACGCAGGCTGGCTCGACGAATAAGACGATCAATGTTACCGACAGCTACGCGGGCGCGCTCGGCACCGTGACGGCGACCGACACGACGCCATTCGCAAGCAGGAGCTTTACGTACGACCGGACCGAAAAGGGCGTGGCAGGCACCTGCACCACCTACAACAACACCGCCACAATCACGGAAACCAAGCAGTCAGCCAGCCAGTCTGTCAGGCTGTGTGTGGCCAAGGACCTGACCGTTTCGAAGACGGCCATCCCGGCGTTCGCACGCACCTACCTGTGGAACATCAGCAAGGCAGTTGATAAGACCGCAGTAACCCAGGTCAGCGGCTCGGCTGTGTTCAACTACACAGTGATTGTCAACCAGACCGGCATCACCGACAGCGGCTGGAAGGTGACGGGCAAGATCACGGTGACCAACCCGAACGACTGGGAAAGCATTGTGGCGAACGTGACGGATGCACTGGACACGGGTGCGTGTAGCGTGGTAGGCGGCACGGGCGTCACCATCCCGGCGGGCAAGTCGGTGGTGCTGGATTACACCTGCGACCCGGCCAGCTCGGCGGCAACCAGGAACACCGCGACCGCGACCTGGGACAAGGCGGCGGCCTTCACACCAAGCGGCACGGCCAGCGGCACAGCCAGCGTCGCGTTTGTGACGCCAACGTCCACTACGAACAAGACCGTCACTGCGACCGACACGTTCAATGGCACAACGACAACGCTTGGCACCGTCACTGCAACCGATGGCACGCCATACGCCAGCAAGACATTCACATACTCACGTTCCATTACAGTGACGTTTGGCTGCAAGAGCTACGATAACACTGCCAAGATCGTTGAAACCGGCCAGACCGCCAGCCAAACTGTGAAGGTTTGTGGGCCAATTCAGACGGGCGCCAAGACGATCGGCTTCTGGCAGAACAAGAACGGCCAGGGCATCATCACCGGGCAGGCCAAGTCGGGCGTGTGCCCCTCGGTTAGCTGGTTGCGGCAATACGCACCGTTCCAGGATCTGAGCGCCACCGCCACCTGCGCGCAGGTCGGCACCTATGTCACAAACATCATCAAGGCGGCCAACGCATCTGGGGCGGCGATGAACGCAATGCTCAAGGCGCAGATGCTGGCGACGGCGCTGGACGTCTACTTCAGCGACCCGGCGCTCGGCGGCAACAAGATCGGCGCGCCCAAGCCAATTGGCAGCGTGACGATCGACTTGACCAAAATCTGCAAGATCACCGACAGCTCAGGCGGTGCAACCTGCGGCGGCACTACCGCAAATGCGAGCACTGCATTCGGCGGCGCGACAAGCCTGACTGTCTTGCAAATCCTGGCCTACGCCGCGAGCCAGTCGAACGCGGGCGGCAGCACCTGGTATGCTCAGAACAAGAGTATTCAGGAGCTGGCGAAGAATACCTTTGACGCCATCAACAACGAGTGGGCGTTCGCGCCGGAAGCACGGGCGCGGCTACAAACGACGGACAGAAGAGGCGGCGAGGTCACTCGCCGCCTCTTCTGTTGGGCGCCGATATGCAACTTTGGGCCGCGCATCGCGTTTGTATTGGCAGAGGCTAGACAC
>LJCR01000010.1 GCA_001399705.1 Kouleothrix aurantiaca | reverse complement strand
GCGGCCGCCACCCAGCTCTTCACCGAGCCGTATATGGTCCAGTGGCTGCTGCAAAATTCGCTCGGTCGCTCGTACCACGAGGCGTACCCCGACAGCAAACTACCTGAATCCTGGGCGTACTATATCCGCCAGCGATCCGAAAGGCAGACCGCGCCTGAGTCGCCCCGCCCGCTGGAGACGCTTGACCTGATCGACCCCTGCTGTGGCTCCGGCCATTTCCTGCGCGAGTCGTTCGACATGTTCGCGGCGATGTACCGCGAGCGCCACCCAAACCTGAACGCTGCCGAAATCGCCGATCGCATCCTGGAGCGCCATCTGCACGGTATCGACCTCGACCCGCGCGCCGCACAGCTTGCTGCCTTGATGCTCTACCTGCGCGCCTGGGAATTGGTGCGCGACGAGCGGCGCGCACAGCGCCAGCCAGGCCCCGGCAACTACTGTCCGGCGGCAATGAACATTGCCACCACGCCGAGCGGCCTCAACACCGGCGCGCTCCAGCGCCACCTGCGCCGGCACCCCGAGGATCGGGTGATGAAGCCGCTGCTGGAGGGGGTATTCACTGCACTGGAGAAGGCCGACATCCTGGGCAGCCTGCTGCGCCCGGCCGAGCACATCGAGGCGGCGATGAAGGCGTTGCAGCAGCCGCACACCGTCCCGATGGACTTCGACGCCGACGACGCCGCGCTGCGCCGGACGATCACGACGATGGCACGCCACGACCCGGCCGAGCTGAAGCGCATGCTGCTCGACCGTGTGGCGCAGAGCTTCGCCGCCGAGTCCGGCAATACCGACGATGTGGCCGCACAGCTCTTCGGCCGCGAGGCCGAGCGCGGCGTGCGCCTGCTCCAGCTCCTCGATCGCAAGTATGCGGTGGTGGTGACGAACCCGCCGTATATGGGCAGTGGGAACATGGATATGCCGCTCAAGAAATATATTGAGCGACACTACAAGTCGGGGAAGCGCGACTTATACGCAGCCTTCATCCTGCGCTGCTTGGAGCTTTGTCGGAGCAGCGGTCGTGTGGCGATGGTGACAATGCTGGGATGGATGTTCCTACGTAGCTTTGATGGTTTGCGTGCTGTATCGAATGAGAAGCTCGAACAAGCGCGCAAGAACAGCGAGTTCACGGGTATTTTGCGAGAGATGACCGTTGAGTATATAGGTCATTTAGGAACAAGGGCCTTTGAGGAGATCAGCGGTGAGATTGTCAGTGTAGCATTGTTCACTTTGAAAAAGATGTATCCTTCCCCACAGTCCACAGTTACCTCTTTGCGCGCTGTTGGGTTTGAGGGATACTCTAAGACTTCCGTATTAAAGCGGGGTACAGAGGCAAACAATCATCATATTCGGTTCGTTACCAGGCAGCAACTCCTACTAAATGTGCCAGGAAGCCCTATCATCTATTGGGTTCCCGTTCAGTTGCTAGATTGGATGACACGTGCAAAAAAGATAGAGGATTTTGCTATTACTACGGATGGAGTGACTGGTTTAGCTAAATTGACACGTTTTTCCTGGGAAGCTCCTCACGGAAGGCGTTGGCTCGCCTATTCCAAAGGTGGATCACATGTCCGGTGGGCCGGTCTAGAAACACATGTAACTGACTGGGAATTTGCGGGTGCAAGACAGCGCGCATACATTGATCAATACTACCCTTATCTCAAGGGTAACTACGGCTTTCGTCTGAAATCGACAGGTATTTTACCCAAATCAGTTTACGTATTTTCTTCCTTCGGCAAAGGTGGTCTCGGATGCCGAGAGCCATCTGGAAGTATTATTGTGGGCGACAAAGGCCCTGGTGTTGTTCCTAGCGGTCAGTATCCGCAGTATCTACTCAGCATTCTTAATCATCGAGGAATGAACTTTCTCATGCGGGCCATAGGTGGTATGGGTCAGGTGCAGTATCCATACCTTAGCCAAATGCCTGTGCCCGAATTGAATTCGTCCGAGAATGATAGCGCATCACACCTCGAACGTATGTGCGTGTCGCTCAAAAGACAGCTCGTGTCGATTGATCTGACTGAACGCACGTTCAAGGGGACAACAGAGGATCAGCTTCACAGGAGCAGTGTGCGGATAAATACCCCTCTCCGTTCAATTCTCTCTGCTGCATTGTACACTGTAGAGGCAGTTCTCGAAAAAATGCTATTTGCAGCCTACACTACGGAGGAGATCGTAATTGACACGATCTTGCAAGAAACGGGCACCCCTGCCGGCTTCCACCCCCTGATCGCAGGCTACGACGCCCTCCCTGAACTCTCTGTCGATCTCGAATTGCCACCACTACCCCAGGAAGTCAACGACTACCTGACGGATCACGAGCGCATCAGCCCGTCGCCGGTGGAGTTGGTGGAGATCAAGGCGCGGCTGCGCAAGCTCTACGAGGACGGCCCCGGTGCAAAAGACGACGGTGCTGACGAGAACGGCGACGCCGAGGGCAGTGAGGATACCGAGGGCGCGGTGTCGGGCGCGCACATCCCGATCCCGACCGAGACGTTCTTAGAAGAGCTGTCGGTCAAGATGCAGATCCACCCGATCAGCGTCTACTGGCTGCTGGAGGAGCTGCGGGCCGAGGGGGCACGCTGCAAACCGGAGGAGCAGCGCCTGTTGGAGGACCGGCTGAGCGTGCTCGTGCTGCGGCTGCTGGGCCACCGCTGGCCAAGGCAGATCGAGGCTGGCGAGCCGGTCCCTGCCTGGGCTGACCCGGACGGCATCATCCCGATCACCTCCGGCGCCGGCGAGACGACGCTGGCCGAGCGGCTGCGCGCCCGATTGCGCGCCGAGGACGGTGATCTCGGCGTCCAGCGCATCGAGGCGCTGCTCACCGAACTGACCGGGCTGACTCTGGAGGAGTGGGTGCGCCGGCGCTTCTTCGACCGGCATATCAGGCAGTTCAAGTACCGCCCGGTCGCCTGGCACCTCGCCAGCACACCTCCGGCCCCCGGCAAGGGCCGCAAGGGCAGCCGGCGGCTGCCGGCCTTCGAGTGCATGCTGTACTATCACGCCTGCGGCGGCGACGTGCTTGCCCGCATCCGCACGCAATATGTCGATCCGCTGCTGCGCGCCGAGCGCCAGCGGGCCGAGGACGCCCGCCGCGCGAACGACGAGACCGCTGCGGCGCTCGCTACCGAGCGTATCCAGGAGCTGGAAGCGTTCGCCGCAAGGCTGCGACATGTGGCTGGCGATGGCTTCGCCTGCCCTGAGCTGGACAAACTGCTAGAGGGCGAGTCACTCGACCGCTGGAGCGGCGACGGCTACCTCAGCCCAACAGAGCGCGCCGATCTGGCGCGCCAGGAGCGTGCATGGCGCGTCGATCTCAATGACGGCGTGCGGGTCAACATTGCGCCTGTACAGCTTGCCGGCCTCCTTGTGAGCGACGTGCTCAAGGCGGTCGACGCGAGGAAGGCGATCGCCGACCGGGCGCGCTGGCGCAGCGACGAGCGGCGCTGGGTGCGCGCGGGCAAGCTGCCCCGCTGCGGCTGGATGGACGAGAGTGTGCCGGGGAGTCAGCGCTGGACAGAACTGGCGCCGCAGCGCGCGGCCGAGAAGGCGAAACTGGAGGAGAAGAGAAGGGCAATGAACCACAAAGAACAGGTTGAGTAGAACGGAAGCGATGAACTTCAGTGAGCAGGTCAGTACAAATGGCCTGGGGAACAGGAGAGCATAATTAACCAATTAGAACGTTTGTGTCAATTGTTGACACACATCCGTGGTAGTATGTATTGAATCCTGGGAGTTATCGTGTCACTACAACTCAGCGCCATTGGGCTTGTGGAAGAGGCATATACTGCATGTCGTCTTCTACGTATCCAGGATGCCAAAACCTTCATTCGCAGCGCTGTTACTCGCTTGCAGAACGAAGTTCCAGCCTTCTGGCCGACATCCATACCATCAACCCTTGTGCCGAAAATCGCGGAGTTCATCGTTTGGCATACATTGATCGAAGGACTCCAGACCTTCGAGGAGCGTCATGCTTACAACACGCAACAATATGAGTGGCTCAGTCCCACATCCATGCCAGGCGTAGACATTTACGGAGTAACGTTGATTGATCAGCAGTGGTGTTTTGCTGTTGTCGAGATAAAATGGTCTGAGAATTGCGCGTACTCTCAGATCACGTCACCAACACAAGGGCTAGTTCACGACCTCAAGAAACTCTTCGAGGGTTGCCCTTCGAGCCGTCTCATCAACCGGCTTAGTGCGCTGCGTTGTCTCTTGCGACGGAATCCTGAGTGTAGAGAAGCGCTGGAAGGGTTGCGCAGCGTCATCATCGGCCCTGACCCATCACATACCAGGGGTGTGCTCTTCGTAGGCTTTTTCATTGGCGACACCGCCAAAGCAAGCGACAAACGCGGTTTCGACAAAGCATATCGCTCCTTTCACAAAAAAGCGAGCGAGTGGGGATGGCAATCATCGCAACTTCACACCTATGCGATTACCGGGACACCACTTGCTGACATGCTCGACACAATTGCACAAGGTCGTGTATGAGAGCCGCTATCACTAACGTTCAGGCTATTCTTGATACGAATCAGCTTCTCCTCACTGAGGTCGAAGTAGCTGCCCTCCTGCGCAACATGTCCCTCAATAATGAGGAGCAGTGGGTGCGAGCCGAAAACTTTGGCTTAGCTGTCGTTGCTAATCTTGAAGAACAGATCCTGTCGTTCGATCCGGATGATGTTGACGGTGTCAATGAGCAATTGCTGACACTCAGCGCTCATACCCTCTGGTCGGCTGCGCAGCGTCGCTTCTTACTCAACGATAGTTATGAGGGAACCTTTCTCGCACTCAATGCGTCAATTGCGTTTCTTTATGCTGCGAACCTGAGTGGCGCCATTGCGGTTGCTCACGAAACTAAGGGCTGGTCATCGAATGATCAAGTCTTTGAGTTGCTCCGTACTGTTATTGAACATCTCAAGCTCATTCCCGACCCGACCATACCGCGTAAAAGCCCAACCATTGAAGGGCTGCGACGATTCTATCGCTTGCATCTCGAACACCAGACTCCCTCAAGCTTCGACCTCTACACTTCCGTCCTCACCGAACTGAGCATACCGGAGCGTGCTCTGACAGCAGCTCAAATCGCACTCATCTACCGTCTAGAACAGGCTGTTGCTTGGTTGGCGCGATTCCTTTTCCCAGACCTGCTGGAGCAGTATCTGGGCCAGAGCAACAGCTATACCGAATTTATACGCATGCAAGGGCCCTTCTTTGCCTTCCCATCCCAACGTCAGGCAATTTTGCGATTGACGGGTCAGCAGCGCGAGAATACGCTTATCATTTACCCGACCAGCACCGGAAAAACATTTCTTGGTGAATTATTAGCGATCGAGCCGTTGCTTAAAGGAGAAAATGGTGTTGCCGTTTATGTAGCACCCTACCGCGCAATTGTCAGCCAAATCGTTGATCGCGACCGGCGTTTGATCGAGGCTGCCGGAATCACATTTGTGCGCACGATGGGCGGATACATGGAAGGACTGGCTGACGTAACCGCAAGCGAACGAGTCTTCCTGGCAACAACACCCGAAGCCTTCGATTACGCTCTACGCGTCAAACCAGAATTTGCAAATCGTCTCGTCTCCGTCGCTTTTGATGAGTTGCACCTGATCGAGCAGGGCGGAAGGGGCACCTTGCTAGAGTGCCTTGTCGGGAGGTTGCGCGATCTTCAGCAAGAGCGCCCGATTCGCATCATTGGCCTCAGCGCCGTCATTAACGAGACGGATGCAATACAACAATGGCTCAACGTGCCTGCCTCGCACGTGCTTCGGACGTACTGGACCCCGGCACGTAAGCGGTTTGAAATCCAGTTCGCCAATAACCGGGCCTCATTCTATGGGGATGTTTCTCGAACAACCAACCAGAACGATGCACGACTGCTCCAATGGACCTTCTCAAGCGGTGTCCGTAAGATCCCTTATCAAGGCGATCCGCGCTATCGACAGGCGCAGGACCGCGCGTACGATCAAATTGCCGAAAGAGCAGCTTATATGGCTGCACAAATGCATGCTCGCTTTGGAGGGAGTATCCTTGTCGTTTGCTCCAGCAAGCGCGATACTCGTATCATTGCGCGCAAAGTGATCAATTACATCGAACCAGATAAGCAGGAAACAACGACACAACTACGGCTGCGACGTGTCATTGAGCAACGCTATCCACACCATCGTACACTTCTCGCAATGCTCTCATATCGGGTCTGCTATCACAACGCTGACATTGAGTATGAAGTACGCGATCTGCTCCAGAAATTGATAGAGGAGCGCTATTTTAAGGTGGTAGTGGCCACCACGACCCTTGCCGAAGGCGTCGATTTGCCGTTCCGTGCTGTGATTATGTATCGATGGACACATCGAGAAGATCAGGGTCGGAAACTATTCAGCACGCTCCTACTACGTAACATTGTAGGCCGCTGCGGTCGCGCTGGTATGTTTGTCGAAGGCGACACCATTTTTTACGACAACCCCACCGATGACCCCACCTATGACAACCAGCGAGTCGAGACCATCGAGCAGAATTTTATTTATCCACGCTCAATTAAATTGCGTTCTTCTTTAGAAACGACGAATGGCCAAGCAGTTGTTGATACCAGTACAATGGTACAGCTAGAGTCAGCTCTACTCGCTGTTATCAATCAGCGGCAACCGATAGTTGAACCGGTAAATTATTTGTCGAGTCTTCTCTTAGCCAATCCTGACTCCATGTTCAAGTTCAAAGACCATCTCAATGGCGTACTGCAAGCAGAACTTGGCAAGAGTTCTCAAGCCCTCGTCACGGCGAACTCGCCGGTTCGCCTGACAGATTATGGACGAGCTGCTGTCCAAACGGGTCTTTCGATGCGATCGGCAGCGATGATTGCCGAAAACCTTGCTAATCTTACACAGCCGTATGAGCGCCCATCCAAGAAACGTGACCTTATCAAGCAGTATGGTCTCCAATGGAACGGCTGGTTGGATCGTGCCATAGATCTCCTAAGCGACATACGCGAATTGAACACGCGAGATCGTCCCGGCACACAGGAAGAATTCCCTCTACTCATTTGGGGATGGTACTCTGGCTGGAGTCTCCCAGCTCTAACATGGATATTGCGCTATCGTAAGCAACCTGTGACAGCACCACCAGTGCAATGGCTCATGACACCAAGCGAACCAAATGCCCCTCTTGAAGAGCAGATTGCAGAGATTCACGGCTTTTGCGACAGTTACTTTGTTAATGGCTGGGCAAGAGTGCTGCGCGCAATCAACGTGTTTCTTCAATTCAGTCCATTGAATGATAAAGATCGACCACTTGCAGCATATCAGAATCTCATCTCTTGCATTTCGTACGGCGTAAGCGAACGTCTCGCTATACAATTGCTAGGAAACGATGTGGACTTTCCTGGTGAACGAACGCATGCACAGATTGTTGCTATCTGGTACAGAAATCATGGAATAACGGAATTAGACGAAGTGAAGACCAGCTCTATCAGGCCAGATCCAGCCGGATTAAACGCACTCTCGCTCGATCCCAATGGTATCTGTCGTATGTCTATCGCGGCAAGCGCCGACATCTGCAATTGGTTACTCGAACTCAAGCAAAAAAAATAGATTTAGCTCTAGCCCAATGGATAGACATACAGGCACCTGGTTTGTAAAGGATATATTGGAAAGGTGATCCAGGGCGAGTCATCGTGACCATCAATCAATCGCTCGGTTTCTTACTGTGCTGGCAGACTTCGCCGCCACGCCGCTACAGGCCCTATCATGAAGACACTTCAAAAGCGTATCCATACCCTTGTCCGCCAAGTGCTCGATAGCTACGATGGCGCCTGGCTAGTCTGGTGCGACCCGCGCGGCGACTGGTTGCCGCTGCTCCAGCGCGTCGCCGACGACACGCGCATGGGCGGTTTCCCCCTGGAGCCGATCACCGGACAGACCGCCAGCGAGATCGGCGGCCCCGTCGCGCGGCAGCGCGTGCAGGCCCGCATTGACGCCGGTGAGTCCTTCGTGCTGCTCGTCGCCGCCGCGCCGGACAACCTGGGCTGGCTCTGGGCGCACACGCTGCTCGCCGAGCGCATCTACGTCAAATCGCTGCGCGAACAGCTCCTAGAGTGGGGCTGGCGACCGCAGAGTCTCACCATGACGGACGATGAACTGGCGGTGCTGGCGCGCCAGGGGCTTCAGCAAGACCCGACCGTCTGGGGAGGTGGAGGGCTCCAGCCGGATCTGCCGCTGCTGCTTGAGGTGCTTGCCGGCGGCGCGACGCCTGAGTCCGACCAGGACTTGATCCTTGAGCTGACGATCGAACAGGCGGGCCTGCCGAAGATCGAGTCACCGCAGGACGCGCAGTATCTCGCGCGCTGGCGCACCCGCGCGCTGGCGCGCCTGCTGGTCACGCAGGCGTACCAGGCGGCACCAAAGCTGATCAGCGACAGCAACGAGCTGCTGATCGCCGAGGGGCAGCGCCCGATGGCGATGGAGCTGCTGAATCGCTGGCTGGACAGCCTGCGGCTGAGCAAAGGACTCCCTGGTGCGGTCCTGGAGGCCGACAAGATCGCCGCCCTGGCCAGCCAGCTCACGGAGGCCACCACCAGGCATAGCCCGTTCCTCTCGCGTGCCGCCGAGTACGCGGTCTTTGCCAACACCTGCGCCCGCCTGGCGCAGAAGAGTGGGAAGGAGCTACTGCAAGGCATCGCGCTGATCCGCGACGACCTCGCGCGGCACGCGCAGAGCTTCTGGGGCGACGGGCGCGACCACCCGCAGGCCATTCCGTGGGGCGAGCTGCTGCGCCTGAGCCACGCGGCGCAGCTCCTCCTCGACGCTGCGCCGGCAACTGAGTGGTCGACACCTGACGATGCGATCGCGTGGTATGTGGGCGGCGGCTGGCGGCTTGACCAGGCCGGGGAGGAGTTGCTGCGCACGCTCACGCGCTCGACCCAGGAGCTACTCCAGTTGATCCCGCCCCTGCGCGATGCCTACCGGGCGCGCTGGGAAAAGACCCTCATCCAGTGGTCGGACATCTGGGCTGCGGCGGGCTGCCCCAACCCGCCCTTCAGCACCGCCGGCGCATGGGTGAGCAGTCTCCTCACGAGCGCGCGCGCCACGGCGATCCTGGTGGTCGATGCATTGCGCTATGATCTTGGGGCCACGCTCACCGATCAGATCAACCAGCAGGAGGGTGCCGGCCGAGCGAGCGTGCGGCCGGCGCGGGCGCCGCTCCCATCCATCACCGCGCTTGGGATGGGCCTGGCGCTGCCAATCGCCGAAAGCGCACTGCGCGCAGAGTGCGTTGACAAAGAGTGGCGGCTTATCGAAGTCGCGACGGGCGCGAACCTGAGCGTCGCGGCGGAGCGCCGGCTTTGGCTTCAGCAGCACAACCATGTGCCGGCTGACGGCATGCTGAGCGTGGGCGCCGTGTTGAGTGGTGAGATCCCGGAGCCGCAGCCGGGGCGAACGCGGCTGCTCATCACGGACGACACGATTGACAAGCTCGGCCACGACGACGAGCTTGAGCTTATGGGTGCGGGGATCGCGCTGGATCGCTACCGCAAG
The DNA here is from genome assembly GCA_001399705.1 of Kouleothrix aurantiaca. Taxonomy (GTDB): domain Bacteria; phylum Chloroflexota; class Chloroflexia; order Chloroflexales; family Roseiflexaceae; genus Kouleothrix; species Kouleothrix aurantiaca. The sequence continues at coordinate 11,316 of LJCR01000010.1, read as the reverse complement.
GCCATGGTGCTGCTCCGCGACAAGGGCTGGCGGCGCATCCTGGTCGTGACCGACCACGGCTTCATTCACTGGTCCGGCAGCGCCGATCGCAGCATCGCGGCACCGGCCGCCGGCGCAGTTTACAAGTCGCGCCGCGCGCTTGGGTATCCGCTCAACGTCGAACTGAGTGGCCCGCGCGCCCGGGCGCCGGGCGACCAATGGCAGATTGTGCCGGCGCCGGGAGCGGCGAGCTGGAGCGCCTACGGCGGCCTGGGCTATTTCCACGGCGGCGCTTCGCTTCAGGAGTGGATCATTCCCTGCATCCTGGTCGAGTGGCCGCTTGAAGCCCGCCCGGTGCGCGCGGCGCTTCAGCCACTTGAGCATGTGCTGTCAGTCCGCCCTCGCGTGCTCGTCCGCGTCGAACGCGGCAGTATGTTTGTCGAAGATGCTATCGCGCGACGCGTGGATGTCGTGATCCGCCATGCGGAGCAGCAGACGATCCTGTTCCGCTCGAAAGAGACCGAGCTGACGCCCGACCAGGATGTCGTCCCGATCGTCCTCCAGAAGACACCGGGCGTGATCGCGGACATCGACACACCGCTGCGCATCCAGGTGCGGGACATCTTGACCGAGGCCGTGATTGCCGAGGGCAGCAGCACTCTGCGCATCGCACTCGATGAGTGGTCCTGACCACTCCGCTCGCACGCAGAGCGCGCGATTTACAGTACAATAGCGTACGCACAGATGTACGAACGATGGCGTCGCCGGCAGGAGGAGATACGGTTGTATGACAAGCACCGCTACCACACAAACGACATTTATTCCCGACGCACTGGACCGCAAGCTCTTCGCGGCCTTCCCCGGCCTGGTGATGCGGAAGGACCTGACGCAGGCCATCCGCGGCACGAGCAAAGCGCCCTCCTACGTCATCGAGTTCATGCTCGGCAAGTATTGCGCGAACCTCTTCGACGACGAGGAGGTTCGCGAGGGACTTCAACTGGTTCAGCAAGAGGTCGCCGAGTACATCCCGCGTGGCGACGAGACGGAGGTGATCAAGTCGGCGATCCGCGAGCGCCCACCGCGCCGGATCATCGACCTGGTCAAGGTCGAACTCGACGAGGGATTGGGCAGTGGCGTCTACTGGGCAGGTTTGATCACCGCCAACATCCACGATGTGCGGATTGCCACCGACATTGTGACCAAGTACGACCGGCTGCTGATGGCCGGCGCCTGGTGCAACATCCGGGTCGACTATGACGACACCTTTAAGGTCGGCAGCCGCACCTTCCCCTTCGTCATCCAGCGGCTGGAGCCGGTGCAGGTTGGCCGCGTCGATTTCCAGGAATACCTGGCCGGCCGTGCCAGGTTCACCCGTGACGAGTGGATCGACGCACTCATTCGCACGATGGGGTATGAGCCGACCTACCCCACGCTGACCGAGCGCATCAAGCTGCTCTACCTGGTGCGGATGGTGTCGCTGGTCGAAAGCAACTATCACCTGATCGAGCTTGGCCCGCGGCAGACCGGCAAGTCGTTCTGTTTCACCGAGTTCAGCCCCTACGGCACGCTGCTCGCGGGCGGCGCCGTCACCATCCCCAAGCTCTTCGTCACGAACACGAACCCGCCGCGCCTGGGCCTCATCGCCCAGCGCGACGTTGTCGGCTTCGACGAGATCGCCGGCGGCGCATTCGACTCAGACCACGACAAGAACCTGTACAAGAGCTATATGGAGAACGGCCAGATCAACCGCGGCACGATCACTGTACCCGGCGAGGCCGGCTTCGTCTTCAACGGCAACATCAACTTCGACCCACGGCGCTCGATGCAGGCCGAGCACCTGTTCAAGCCGCTGCCATCCAGCATCGCCGACGACACGGCGTTCCATGATCGCTGGGCGGCGTACCTGCCGGGCTGGGAGATGCCGAAACTCATCCCGGAGATCATTACCAGCCGCGTCGGCTTCATCCTCGATTACACCAGCGAGCTGTTCCACCGCGAGCTGCGCCGCATTGGCCACTACGGCTCACTTTGGGAGCAATGGTTCGAGTCGTCTCCCGGCGAGTGGAGCGCCCGCGATCGGCGAAGCATCAACAAGACCTTCTCCGGGCTGACCAAGCTCATCTTCCCCGCCGGCGAAATGACCAAAGACGACGCGCGGATGCTGCTGCGCGTCGCGCTGGAACTACGCTTGCGCGTGCGGCTCCAGATGCACAAGATCAGCCCCCAGGAGTTCCCGCTTACCTCGTTCTCGTTCTCCGACAAGGAGACCGGCGAGCGCGAGACCGTGAGCATCGAGACATAGCAACAGCGCGGAGCGACCAGATCAGTGTATCATCAGGGATTCGTGCCAGTATGCTCTTAGGACATGCGGATGTGGCGCGCAAGGACGCCCGCGCAGCAGAGCAGTGGTGCGCGGATGCAACCCAGCTCACCGACGTGACCTGGCGCTAGCTCAAGATACCGGACAAGGACTTCAAGAAGCTCAAACCGTCGTCGTTCAGCGAGTTGGTCAGCGCGCTCCAGGCCGGCGGGCCGCTGTTCGTGGAGTTAATGCCACAACCTGAGTAAGAGATGAAGATGTTCGAGGTCAAAGAGTCGCAGGCAGGGCCGCGCGTCTAGTGGACATTCGAGACTCCATCGAGCTGGGAGAAGTATGTTGTGGTCATGGTGTTCCTGGTCTATCAGGTTAGCATAATGGGGCGTGTGCGACGACATGGCTGTGCCAAAATAGAGTACATACATCCTTCGCAGCCAGCGATTGATGTATGTCCTAATCAGAATAGCTATGGGCGATGTTTCAGTTGAACGTGACGCAGTGCGGGTGCTCTGCGTCCTCTACTTCTGCGGGAAAACCGGCCAAATGCACCTGCGCTTCGGGGATGATGAGGACTACACCCACACCATCGACTCCGAAAATGATTTCCAAAAGATTGATTTCTGGCTGCGCTACCCGGATCACTTTGCCGCGGCACTGCTCCGTCGCTGTGCGCCGGGCGAGTCGCTCTTTGATCGTGCCGACAAGATCAAACAGATCATTAGGCGCATCTTCCAGGATCAGGAGCCGGACATCCGCTGGGAGCCAATGCGTCGCTACCTGCGCGGCGCGCATGAGCCATTGGATGAGGTGCTACTGTTCCTGACGAGCCGGTGGCTTGTGTATCGGCGACTGAGCAAGCGGCCGGCGCGCACGCAGTATTTCTTGACGACGAAAGGATGCCTGGCGGTTGAGCGCATGATGCGCGACTGCCCAGAGATAGCTTGGTACGCCGAGCGATGCAAGCTGATTTATTCTCTCCTAGGAGACCTGGAGGGGCTTGAGAAACGTGAAATGCAGTATCGAGAGCCAATCTATGCCGGGGCACCACTGCGCAGTATCATCGAGCGCATTGACGATGAGGTGCGTCAGCGGTTTCTCGAACGCTTTGGAGAGCCGCTATGATGACATTCGATGAATTGGTCACGACGACCCATACCATCCTCAAGGCGAAAGCCCGCGATTCAGCCATTCCTGTCGACACAGTGCGCCGCATGCTTGAAGCCAGTGATGTCGCCGACGCAATGCAGCGCAGCAATGTGGCGATTCCAGAGCGGCGGATTATTGTTCGTCAGGTCTGGCTCCGTGGGAGAAAGTGGCAAGACGACCCGGCTGCGGCGACTGAGTTCACGTATCGACGATTCCTGGTGCCGGGGATGAACGGATGGGTGGCAGGAAATGGCGCGGGCAAGTCCACCCTGCTCAAAACGATTGTCTGGGCGCTCACAGGCGTGGCCCCCTCTTTCAAAGCCGATGTGCGAGCCTGGCTCGAAGATGTAGCGGTCGAGTTGGAGATTACCGGCGACGGCATTTATACCATTCGCTACCGGCCACGTACCGGACAGCCCAAAGTCACCGGAGAGATTTACAACCATGCACTCGATGCGGTGCTGAATGACGCAGGCACCCTCACCCCGTTGGACACATTCGTTGACAGTAAGCCTATGAGCCGCGCGATCACCGCCTTCTTCACTGAGCGTATGGGATTCTTCGAGCTTGAGGCGGTCGAGTGGCGCGCAGCAACGTTTTCTTCTGTCCGCCGTGTCGTGTCGTGGGAGGTCTATGCGCAAGCCTTGTTCATCGGCGCGGAGGACTACGCCGATTATCTCTTTCCGCGACGAGACACCAATGCAAAGCAGCACCAGAACACCCTTGCCATGCTCCTGGGGCTGGATGTGATCGCTGCTGTGTCACGCCTGAAAGCGAAGTGGGACCAGGCGAAGGGCGACTTCGAGTTCCAGAAAAAGCGCGTCGAGGCAAACACCGCCGATGTTCGGGGGAGAATCACCCAGGCGGAACAACAGTTGCGTCAGGTCGAGGCGCGGATCGCCGCCATTGATGCCGGGCAGTCGGTCGTCGTCGATGCCACGCATGTCATCCATGTGCGCGAACGGATCGCGCACGAACTGCAACGCATCAGTACGCTGACGGAAACCGAACAGGCGCTACTGGCTGAGGAGCGGCGGATTAAGGCCGACCTTGGCAAGACACGGCGCGACGCTCAAGTGCTCCGTGAAATCGTCCAGTTCCGTTTCTTCTTTAGTGGGCTGCCGGTCGAGCGCTGCCCCCACTGCGAGCAGGGCATTGCGCAAGAGCGTGTGGCCCAGGAACAGGACACCGGGCTGTGTCGTTTGTGTGGGAGCGACCTTCACCCCGCAACCTCAACGGAACAGCAGGAAGTTGCCCTGGATGCGGTGGACAAGCGTATCGACTCGCTGAACCAGACGCTCCGTATCCTGGGCCGTGACGTGCGCGTGGTGCATCGGGACATTGAGGCGGCAAATGCCGCTGTGAAGCAATTACAGGCCGAATTAGGCGACCTGCCACGCCAAGAGCAAGCCGGGTTTACCAATGAACTGCGGGAACTGCTGGCAGCACAAGGCTTCTGGAAGGGCCAACTCGCAGAACTGAACGCACAGACCACCGAGGGCCAATCAGAGCGGCTTCAGGAGCTACAGCTCCAGCGTGACATCTACCAAGTAGCCTATCAGACGCTTCAGAATGACGTAAATCGTGACCACCGGGCGATTCTCGATACGCTCGGCGAGCGCACCACAAGCTTCGCGCAGTCATTCGGGATACGCAACCTTGACCGCATTTCGTTCAATCCGCAGTTCGAGATGCTCATTACGCAGGCGGGCAAAACCAATCATTACACCGATATGGAGATGAGCGAGGCGCTGCGGATTAAGATCGCCTTCCACCTGGCACTCTTGACACTCCGTTCAGCAAGCGGCGTGGGGCGCCACCCCGGCCTGCTCATCGCCGATGCGCCAGGCAACGGTGAGATGGACCCGGAGCGCCTGGGCGCAATTGTCCAGGGCTTTGCGACCTTGAAAGAACAACTTGGTGATCAGGTGCAGATCCTGATCGCGACGACCAAAGCCGAACTTGCTGACATCTGCGACGAGAATGCTGTCCAGATAATCGATCCCAGTGCGACGCTGTTTTAGGGCGTATCGTGTCGCTTGCGACTCCGCCGTTTCCGGTGTTGCGGTTGCTCGACTGCCGCAGCATCCCCCGATGCCCCTTTCGTGTGCGTGGAGGGTAGAAAGCGGTTTGCTGGAACGATACAGACAACGACACAATCGGGGTACACCGCACCAGGAACCGTGCGTCGATCAACATAGCAGCAATCCCGGACATCGGGAAGCGGTACTCCGACCGGCTTCGGCGTCGTATCGAGAACCATGAGCAAACTGACCTGTTGCGTTCCGCCTGCGTAGGATTGCGCCTGGGCAAGATACTGTGTCTGAATGGCTACCCGGCTGCTATCCGTCGGTTCGCACTTGATCTCCAGGACGAACACCACGGAGCCGGGGAAGCGCACCGTCAGATCTGTGCGCCCCGGCACGTCACTGATGTTCTGCCGCTCGACCGTCCCCACCCATTCGGGGAACAGAAAGAGTTGCGCAAACCATAGGTGGCTGTAAAGATGTGCTTCCAGATGTCGCTCGTTTGCATCCGGCCCCAATCCCCCCTTTTCCCCTTTCGCAAACAGGAAATTAACATCGACTGGTAGTGCTTCCTCGCGGGTGATTTGGTACAAACTCACGACGTAGCGCGTGATGAGCTTCAGCAGATTGGCAAGGCACTGCCATGCCAGATTACGCTCGTCCCATTGCAGCCGTGTGCGGAGATCGGCCACGAGTGCCGTATAGATGTCATGGGCCGGCCCACCAATCTGTGCCAACACGCGCTCACGGTCCAGATGCCGATCAAAATACCATCGGACCAAGCCAAGTAATACCTCGTCGTAGGGCAGATTTTGGGCGAGCAAATCATCGATCTGGCGGGCGAAAGCAGGAGCCAGGAGATCAGCCGCCGCCCGCAATGAATGGAGGCGGGCGGCGGCGGCGGGTTTTGGGTCGGGTACCGCTCGCAGTTCTGCTAAGGTGAGTTCGTAAAGCTCGCGCTCGGCGGGACTCAGGTGCTCACGCAGCAGAGGGTCGCTGAGGATCGCCGTGAGCTTGGCCGTAATCTCTTGTATCTCCGCGAATCGTCCCCGTAGGTGCGGCAGCATAATGCGTGTCTGCCCAACGTGGCTGGCGAGACCAGGCAAGCCGGGCATGGCACTAAGGTCGCGGACAGCCGCGTAGACCTGGGCTAACTCGCGCATCGGCAGAGCAATATTCGGAGCCTGATGCGCGGTCGCTACTTGAGCTACCCAACGGTCAAGGGCGGTGACGAGCGCACCCATCGTATACTCCAAGGCGGCGCGCTGCTCCGAGGTAGCGCCGCCAAATGCGTACAAGCGCTCCTGTACGATGGCTGTGGCGGTTTGTACGAGGTCGCTGATTGCGCCGGGGAGGGGTGTCGTCGTCATCACGGCGAAACAGCGAGCGATAGCACCGAACAACTCCGCGTCGCTGCGGTTCTCCTCAGCGATGGCAGCCATGCGAAAGAGGTCTTCTGCTTCTAAGAGGGCTGCATAGAATGCCTGATCGTCATCGGCGCGGAACGCATCATAGAGCCGGACGAGGCCCAGGTTGTATCGTGCCTCGGCGTCCACGGCAGTGTTCGTGTGGGTGACAAGCTGCCGCAGATGCGCAGCGACGATCTCGTTGGGCTGCGCATCGTAACATTGTCCCAGGAGCTTCAGCGCCTTGACGGGGAGCAAGGCTGCATCGCCAGGATCATCGGGCAGCGGTGGGAACTCGTCAATGGTCAACGCAATGGCCGCGAGCAGGCGTACCGGGTCATGGCGGTAAAGTGGAAGCCGGAGCATCCCTTCGAGGGCCAACCCTGCAATGAACATATCCCCGCCTGCGATCGTCGCCTTGTACCCTTCGGAAAATGCTGTCGAGAAGCGCTTGGCCGTCGGTGTATCCCAATGCGATGCATAGCGCAGCACTGCGATCGTTGCCCGCTCATAGATCAAGCTATCTACCGTGGGTGTGAGCGCGTCAAGCAGCACTGCCTGGGCCGCCTGTTGGTCACTCAGCCTCAACAGGGCGTCGCCGATAGCCTGCACGAGCGTTGGGCCAACGATGAAGTTCTGATCAGGATCGTGAAGCAGCGCTTGGGCCGCAGCCCAGATCGTTGCTTCTGGGAGCAGCGAGAATACTGCGGCAGGCGCACCGCGTTCGTCGGCAACTGCAAGCGCCTGGATCGTACGGGCAAGCACGTCTGATTCCATCGCCGCCAGCCTTTCGGTGGCCCTACGAATGCAAGTGTAGGGCTGTAGGGATCGGTCACTCAGTATTCGTAACCCGTACCATTCAGGATACGTATATATGACGAGAGGACTAGATCATTTGTTCTAGTATAAACCATGAGTGCGTCACGTGACGTCACATATTTTCGTGCGAAAACGAGCCTTTCACGCTCATGTATTGCGCTTGCCTCCTATCACGCCGCCCTCTTCTTGCATTTCAGTGCAATACAGGCAGTGTTTAGCGGCGGGGCACTGCCGGTCGCATGCGTATGCGCTCAGACTGTGTAATCCTGCGGCGCGCCGGTGCTCGCTCTCGCTGGCGCGCCGCAGGGCCGCGCAGCTCCCGACGCACCGCCCTCGCCGTCTGTTGGGCGACATCGAGCATGGCCCTCTTGTGCGATTCAGTCAACGTCTGAGCAAACTGGGCGAGCTGCTGGCCGGATAGCTCGGCATGCAGCCGCATGAGGGCCTCGACTTGGGCCTGCGCCTGCTGGTGAGCGAGTTGGGCAGCAGCGAATTGTTCTTTAAGAGCATCAATCTCGCGCTGCGCTGCTTCGAGCTTGTCGCCGAAGGCATTGTAATCGCGGAGTGCCCGGACGACCTGCGTGTTGATTGGCGCGCCACCGGCTTCTTTGCGCTGGGCCATGCGCTGGTGTAGGTCGGCTGGGAGCCGGATGTTCACGGCGATCGTCGGTTCTGCCGGCATAGGCTTATCGCTCCTGTCTTTGTAACCCTGCGGAAGTGCGCGTTTCCGCGAAGGCCCGGCTAGGCAAATCAGGCTCTAAAGCCAGCCCTTGTTCATTCTAGCGCAAAGTAGCACCAAAATCAAGCGATCTTAGCACTATATAGCAAATCGCACCAGTCTTGATTGATGCTAGTTGCTATATAATACGATATATAGTCTACTTTGGTGCAAAGTGCTCACTTCCGGCTAGAAAATGTCCGCCTGACCAGCTCACCAGCGTCCGGCGCGCTCAGATTAGCCGATATTATCGTCGCACATCCCAGCGGGACGACGCAACGACAGCGACGCGATCGCCGCGCAAATCGCTGCCGCCTACAGTGACACCAAGGGCATCAGTGAGGAAGAAGCTACGGGGCTGCTGTTTGTGGTCGCGGCTGAGAAGAAGCACTGCGGGACTCCCCGTAAGCGTGGTGAGCGGGGCCGCTTCTTGAAGGAATAAAACCACCCCCTATCCCCAGGCGCCACATCCAGGCATCCGTACCCTATCACGGACCCCGCTCGCACACGCATACGTCATCTCAGCCGGTCAGTTCTGCCAGCATAAGCTCGCGCCTCTTCGTTTTAACCTCGCGAGGGCAAGCTATCGTAGCATCTCCCAGAGCCAGCGCCAGAGAGCGCCAGTTCGCAGCGATTGCAGCAACGCTCGTTGCAGCCCTCGTTGCAGGCGCCGCACGCCCGGCAGCCGGAGCCGCCACGCATTCGGCCCGGCTTGGTACTCCCAGAACATGCCCTGCCAGCGCTGATACACTCGGCCCGCCCGCCGGACGACCCACACGTCATCTGGCAGTGCCAGGATAATCACTACGACGATCACCAGCACGCCGATGAGCCACGGATGCTGCGCCAATAGCGCAGATATGCTATAGTTGTTCATCGCTGTCCTTCCTGCTATGCGACGCCATCCGCCGCCGGGCGCCTGTTCAACGGCAGATGGCGATGACTTCTAGGTTGTCGCTGCGACAACCTCAGCATAGCGGCATCGCCGTCGGAACAACAGCGAACGATCTTTGTTTTCAGGCAAACGATCTTTGTGCGAGCCTCTGATGACCGAGCCTACTACATTTGCCTCAGCCCTGCGTGCGGCGCGCCGGAACACCATCGATCCCGTACGCGGCGGGCATCTGACGCTGGAGCGCTTGGCCGAGCTGATTAGTCAGCGGCTGGGGACGGTCAACCAGCCAACCCCCAGACAATCGGCAACTGGGAGCGCGGCGTCAGCCAGCCAAGCCAGAACGATCGCGATCTGCTCATGGCGCTGGTCGCGGTGCTGGCGAGCTGCGGCGGGTTGCCATCCCGTGCTGACGCAGATCGACTGCTGACCCTCGGCGGATACGCGCCGCTCACAACCGACGAACACGTCGCGGTATTCGGCGAACTGGCTCCCTCGGACGCGACAACGCTCGATGCACATCTAGGGATGGGCACCCTGATCAACGCACAACACTCACAGGGCTACATCCAGCAGGCGAGCGGGCCGATCAGCCAGATCTTTGGGGCACAGCACAACGTTGCCACCGCTGGCGGTGCCTACATCGAGCGGGCCGCGGCCGTCGCGATTGTCTTACCCTCTGCGCCCGCGACGCCCCCAGCCTTCACCGTACCCTTTTCTCCAAATCCACTGTTTGTTGGGCGCGACGCTGAACTGGAGCGGCTGTACAAGCTGCTGCGTCCTGATGCACCCGTGGCGCTCGTCCCGGCTATCGCCGGCACCGGCGGGATCGGGAAAACCCAGCTTGCCGTCGAGTTCGCCCATCAGTACCGAGATCGATTCCCCGGCGGCATGTTCTGGCTGACCATGACCGACGACGCCAGCGCGCGAACGCAGGTCGCCGACTACGCTGGCCCGCGCGCATTGAACCTTCCGGGCTGGCAGGCGATGAGCTTCGAGGATCGAATCGCGGCAGTGCGAGCAGCCTGGCAGCAGCAGGATGTGCGGCTGCTGATCTTCGACAACCTGGAAGACCCGGCGCTGCTAAGATGGCGGCCAACCAGTGGTGGCTGCCGGGTGCTGATGACCAGCCGCCGGCAGAACTGGTATCGGCATAGCGGCGTGGAGGTACTCTCGCTCGATGTGCTGGCGCGGGCAGATAGTCTTCGGTTGCTGCTGACGCCACGATACGACGGCCAAGCCGCGCACTCGGAGGAACGCGCAGCCGCCGACGCGATCTGTGAGGAGCTGGGCGACCTGCCGCTGGCGCTGGCATTGGCGGGGGCATACCTGGAAGCGACGCCGAGTATGTCACTGGACGCCTACCTTGAGCGCCTGCGAGCGGCAAGTGTCGATCACCCCTCGCTGAACGTGCTGCTCGACGAAGGCTTGCCGACCGGCCATGCACCGAGCATCCTGGCGACCTTCGACTTGAGTTATGACCGACTGGATGCCTCCCAGCCGACCGATGCGTTGGCGCGGCGGCTGCTGCACGGCGCCGCCTGGTGCGCCCCGGTTGCGATCCCACGGCGCTTACTGCTGCGCGCCGCCGGCCTTGACCCCGACGACATGGACGCGCAGGTCGAGGGCGATGCCGCACTGCATCGCCTGGCAGCAGTCGGACTGATCGAGCCGCTGCCAGATAAGGCGCTGCGCCTGCACCGCCTGCTGGCTGCCTACGCGCGGTCGCGCACCGACCACCCGACTGGCGACTGCCTGGCTGTCGAGCAGGCACTGGTTGTCGAATCAGAACTGCTCGACATGGATTACCCGCAGGCCACCCAGCCGTATCTTGATCACCTACATCTGGCAGTCTCGCGAGCCGGTTCGCGTAGCGATTCAGTAGTAGGGCGATGTGCTAGTTAAAACTCAGGTCGGAAAAGCAAGTTGCTTGATACGCAACCAGTCTGGGTTGCCGAGCAAGCGATTGATATAGATGCACAGCGTGTGAGCGGTCAGCTTGGTGTACAGCC
>LJCR01000001.1 GCA_001399705.1 Kouleothrix aurantiaca | reverse complement strand
GGGGCTGGGCGAACCTCTGGAGCGAAGGCGTGGAGGTGTCTGGCTTGAATACGGGCAAGCCCTTCACGCCGGCGCAGATTACCACCCTGATCCGGCTCACCAAGTGGCGGATGGCGGTGCACCATCTGACCCTCGATCAGGTGGTACGGCATGCCGATATTGCCTACCCGAAAGAGCCGCCGCGCAAAACCGATCCCAAAGGCATTAATTGGGCGTGGTTCAAGCAGCAACTCGCGCCAGGTGCGCAAGCCGCGCCACCAACGGCGAAGCTGAAGGGCGCGAACGGGGAAGCCTACGAGGTGCCGGCGGATGTGGTGACCTTCTACGATGGGCACGGCGGCATCCTGCCGTTCGGGTTGCCCACAGGCCCGGCCTTTCAAAGCACCGACAGTGCGGGCGAGGTCTGCACCTATGTACCGCTGGAGACGGGGTTTCTGAAAATCAAGCCAAGTATGCCGGAAGGGTGGCGGATTCGCATGGCACCGCTGAGTGAGGTGGTGAATCTGTTGAACCAGGGATATCCATAGGCACTTCTTCTGCTCAGGGGGATATGAGCAGGTGGCTATACATGACATGTGGACGTGGATGTATGTGGTAGTGGAGGTTCGTCATGGAGTTTCTGTTCGCGTTGGTCCTGGCATTCTTTACCGACCCGCGCACGCTCGGAGCACTGCTCCTGATTGCGGTGGATCTGCTGACGGGCATTGCGTCGGCGGTGGTGCGCGGGGTGTTTCAGTGGGCGCACGTGCAAGACGTGCTGTTCGATGAGATCGTGCCCTTTGTCGAGGGCTACCTCGCCTTTTACCTGCTCAGCTACGCCGGCGTGCAGCCGTTCTTTGCCCAGTATCTTGGGGCGGAGGCCGCCCAGTGGATTGCGGTCATTCTCACCACGGCCGCGGCCGGCTTCTCCTACCTGCCGATCCTGACCTCCATTGGGCGAAATTACCTTGAGATCAAGACCGGCCGGCGCAAGCCCGCGCCCGTCGCGGACACGCCAACGGGCTTGTAGCATTCCATAACCCAAACGCAATAACGGCGCATCCTTATATATAAAGGATGCGCCGTGCTATTCATTGTGATCATCCAGAAGGAAGTCGGCGGGAAGCTCGTCGTCGAAGTCATCACGCACCAGAAATGCACCCCGAAACAACCCAGCGGTTCGGCGCGGGCGCAGAGAGCGCTGATAGACCTGTATCTTCTGCCGTCGGAGGATGCGGCGCCGGCTGACGGGCCGATTCTCGATCAGCGCGCGTAATTCTGGGGAGAGTGACCTATACCAGGCGCTGAATTCACGCAACGTGGGCTCAAACGCGTCCCACGCGCGCGCAGCTGCTGCGTAGGACCGTGCGTGCTCTGGGTCTGGGTGCATGGCTATGCTTCCTCTGGTGATGCAGTTTTCAGCAAAATACGGTCATCAGGATAAATATCTAGTACCGCGAGGGTGAAATCATCAACCAGCGGAAACGGCCGAATAGCATCACCGTTTTGGCTGAGCAAAAGGTGAAGGCGTATCTTCGACTCCAGATCCGGGCGAAGAACCAAGCGACCACCAGTGACACTCACAACCGGCTCGATGGGTTGCGAGTACCATCCTCCATGAAGACCCCATCCCCAGTCCTTCGTGTGCACAAAAGCCCAGCCACTCGGATGGCTGACACACACGCGACGATCTGATATCGTGATTTGTGGCCAAGCGAGACTCGCAATTGCATGTGTCACAGCTCCTCCATATCCTGCAAAGGATCCACCACCAAATACCATCCGGTGTTGCCATAATCTATCAGCACCAGCTTGCCATTGTCGCTGGCCACGTTCGCGCCGTTGTTATCAATGTTCATGAACGGAAAGCTGGCTTGCTCCTCGGGGGTGAGCAGCCGATCCAGTACCACCGTGTACCGCTTCATCACGAGCCACAGTCCGAGCGGGCCGCAGGCATATACGGGCGCGAGCTGGGGATGGTGGGACATCCGCCAGTGATCGCGCTCCAGAATGTTGCCAAGCATCCCCATCACAAAGTACCGAGCGCCATGGCGGAAACTCGGTACCTTGATCGCATAGGGGCCAATCAGGATGGCGGTCCGGCTGACGCCACGCCCAACGCCAATCATCGGGCACGCTCCGGAAGCCAGTGCTCCCCGCCATAGCGACGGCGGGTTTTCAGGACGCTCTCCTTGGCAGCGGCAAGGGCCTCAAGCACCGTGGTTGCGGATGTGCCAATGCTGTAGTAGGCATCCTCATCCATATCCCAACCATTCTCGCCCTTGCCGGGAATGGGAATGCCCGTTTCGCTGTGCACCGTCGCACTGATGCGCACCTTTACCGGCCGGGGCCAGCGCGGGCGGGTCCATGTGCGGCGCTCGATCACCACCCGAACCACATAGCGGCCCTCAGGCAGCTCCAGCGCAGTAATGACGGTGCCGAGCTGGTCAGTCTGGCACCGTGTGCGGCCGAGCAGGATGTCCAGCGGGCGGATGGTGATCGAGCGCTGGCGACTGCGGGCATCCTCCCAGAATCCCGGCCCGCCCCGGCCATACGATTCATCAGGATCGCGCCAGAGATGAATCCAGAGTGCCTGATCAAACCAACTGAGGCTCAACTCGCGCGCGCTGGGGTATTTCTGACCGGGATTGTAGATCGGCTTGGGCAACACGCCTTCTGCAGAAAGATAAATTCCACAGCCAGGGATGCGGAGCGAGAAGTCAATGTCGCGATCGGTGTCCCCACCTCCCACGTCGAGATCGATGCCAATGCTGTGCTGCCGGCGCAGGAGGAGCCACTGCGCACTGAGGCTGGTGAGTGAGCGGCCACCATGATCCGGGTCGCCCCAGTAGAGATGCAGCCATGCGCTACCCCTCCGCCATCCATCCCCGAGCTTGCCCCGGATACTCGCACGGAACTGCTGATGGACATCACTAATCTCGCGCCAACGATCAGGGTCGTTCACGCCAAGCGAGCGTAAGGCTGCGCGGAACGCGCCTGACACGCGATCCCGCTTGCTGTCATCATCCTGGTTTTGCCAGTGCCAATGCCAATAGAGGTTCTTCCAGTGCTGGTTCATGTGTATTCCTTTCCTCGTTAGCTGCCCATCCGGCTGTAGACTTCGAGACACGCGGCGATCATTTGCTGCATGGGCGGTGGGGTCACGGCGTTGCCGAGCATTTTCACCTGGTCATCTTGGGTGCCGAGCAATTCATAGTCATCGGGGAACGCCATCGCGCGCTTGATCTCGGGCACCTTGAACATGCGAAAGCCACAATCCTCCACGCGGATATCCTCACCAGGCTGAATGACTGCATGCCGGTTGGCGGTTGGAATGGTTGGCAGCGGCTGGTCGAACTCTGCCAAGGCGTCCCGGCCGCCGTAGTAGCTGAGCAGGAAGGGCGGCACGATCAGGCTGTGCTTGTCCTTCCCTGGCTGCGTGGGCAGTGGCTCATCCAAACTGTGTTCCCCACCATTCCCATAGAATGAGCTGATGAACGGGACGGCCAGCCCATGGTGCTTGCCACCAGCCGTGACCGTTGCGAGTGGCTCGTCGAGTGAGCGCACATCGCTGCCACCGCCCCGCATTTCCACAGCGAACGGCGGTTGCACGAGATACCGATGATCGCCGGTCAAGACCGTGGGCAAGGGATCCGCGAGATCGGTCGGGCCATTATTCGCCTGCATATTGGCAATGAAGGGTGGCACAATCAGGGAGGGGCGGGTATAGGGCATGGTGGTGGGAAGCGGCTGATCAAGCCCACGCACCCGATCATCCGAGTGATTGAGCGATGCCATAAACGGCGGCACGACCACCCCATATTCCCGCGAGCCGGTCATGGTTGGGGTTGGCCCTTCCGCTGAGTAGGCGCGCTGGTTGTGGCCATGGGTGCGGCTCTGGTTAATGAGGAAGGGCGGCACGCTCAGCCCTAAGGTGCGGTTCCCGAGCTGGGTCGGCATGGGACTTGTCGCATCGCGCACCATCCAATTTGCGCCGCCACTATGCACAAAATCGACAATGGATGGTCGGCCGGCGAACTTATTCAAGCCCACCTGAATGCGTTCTAGCGTGCGCGGCACGAGTGGTTTCAAGCCGTGGGCCTCGCGATCGCCGATGCGGATGATCGGAATGGACCAATCAATGCAGTTCCAGGCGCAGTAGTAGTACGGAGTGGTTTCGTTGGCACAGCGCGGGCATCGATACACATACTGATTGCGCTTGCCCCACTTCCCATATTTCTTGGTTGGGTTCTTCCAGCTTTGGACGCTTTGCACATTCTCGGCACAGGCCTGGCACCACGCCCATGGCCGCCAGTCCAGATTCGGCGCCGGCATCGTCTTTTTCCACAGCACCACATAGAGTCGATCCCGGCTTTGCGGCGTGGGATGGAAGAACATGCTATTCCAGAAAAGTTCTTTATAGTTGTAGCCGAGCGCGTCCCATGCCTTCAGCCACGTGTCATAGAGCGACCATAGCCGCACATCGATGACATTCTCAATAATGATGAAGTCGTATTTGTGATGCTCGGCGAAGTAGATCGGGTCGAACATGCGCACGCGCGAGCGCTCTTCCTCCGCACTAAGCTGGCGGTTGCCCCAGAGATCCGCTTCGTGCAGGTCCTTGCGCTTCTTCCCTTTCGCGCGCGTGTAGTTGGTACATTCTGGCGAGGCAATCAAAATCGAGGTACGCGGGTAGCGCGAGGGATGCACCTGGCTGATATCAGCACAATCGTGATCGGTCTCTTGAAAGTTCTTGGCGTGCGTTTCGACCGCCTTCCGCCAGTGGTTGACGGCGATTCGCACTTGCACACCCTGATCGCCCTTGCTGGCTTGAGTTGCCCCCAAGGATGACCCACCGGCCCCGCAGAAGAGATCGGTCACGGAAAAGTATGAGGTCATTGGTTGTATCGCTCCTTATCTCAAGAATCCTTCGAAGACTTCCTGTGCTATTCCCTCTGCCAATGCCCGTGTAACCTTCGGAAGATAGGTCTGTGCGAATTGGCTGTACCCGCTGCCATCGAATGAATCCACT
This sequence comes from Kouleothrix aurantiaca, assembly GCA_001399705.1. Lineage (GTDB taxonomy): Bacteria > Chloroflexota > Chloroflexia > Chloroflexales > Roseiflexaceae > Kouleothrix > Kouleothrix aurantiaca. The sequence continues at coordinate 26,272 of LJCR01000001.1, read as the reverse complement.
CCAAGCGCAGCACAATAGCGGATGCGTTTCGCTGAATTGACCCGACCCATATGCACCCAGCATCCCCGCGCTTTGGCCGCATCAATGATGCGCGCTGCGACCGGCCCGAGCTTCCACCTGGTGCTGCCACCAATAAATACGCAGCGGATCTCACTCCACGGAATACCGGCAACGGGTTCACAGCCGTCCTGCGCCACGAACGCCCGGGGGATGCCGGCCCAACCAATCAGGGAGGCGTATTGCCCAAACTGGCGGAGTGTGACGCGATGGTTAGCCACCACATCGGGCACTGCACACCACAGGATGCGCGACTTGAGCGCAATGGGAAGATCGAACATGCGCTTCAGCATCCGTTCAAAGGCGGGAGCATCATAGCCATGAAAGCAACTGTTATCGACGCCAATCGGGAGACCGGTGCTCAGCAACGCATCAAGTGCATTCCGGTTATGCGGGGTGAGCAGGTGCCCGATCGTGTGCGGACGAAGCGGAGCGAGCTGCGCCACCGTGGTGGTTGCACCGCTCACTAAGATGCGCATGGGCTTCCAGCATAGGCAGGAAAGCTCACAGCCCAGACCCAGGGGTTGTGCTTCCACCCAAGCTCGCGCTTGGCGTTGATTTCATCCCATTTCTTGAGGAACCACTCGCGCGCCTTGGTCATGGTGACGGGATCATATGACTCACGGAGGTTCAAATTGGAGAAATCCCATCCTTCGCACTGCGCATCCGCCTCGGTGATGTCCTGCACCCGCTCGCACCGAATATCCGTGATCGGCAGGGTGTACCGGCTGGCAGTGCGCGGCATAAACCGGCCCCCTTTCCAGCCCATGCCACTGGTTTCGTACCCCTCGAAATCCGCTCGATAGAGCAGCTCATTGAAAGCATTCACGAGGTAGGTTTCGCGCACCCACAGCGCATCCCCAGGCTTGCCGTAGGGGCAAAATACGATGCGCGTGGTGTCTTGGGTCCGGTGCTGGAATGTCACCGCAAAGCGATCGAGGAATACGCTCATGATGGTGGGATACCAAGCGTCCGGGTCGCGATTGATGTCGGTAAGGCCGCGCGTGCGGCGCGTCTGGGTTTTGCGGCGCTTTTGATAGGCTTGCACCATCTTCTCTTGGAACGCGATGGGACGTGCGATGATGGGGCGCGCAATGGGCGTGGGAAGCACCGTAGTCATCATGACTCTCCTATACGAACGCTAATTGGCGCAGCGTGGCCATGCCTTCATATTCCACCGGTGCCCTGCCGGCTGCTTGCATGAGTTCACGAAAGCGCGCTCGCACGCTCGCTGCATCGGTATACAGCACCGGCAGATCAAGCAATGCCCCGATCTGCTGGCGGATGCGAGCGAGTTGCTGCGCTTCAGCGTGAGTAGGGAGATAGCGGGGCCACTGCTTCTCGTAGAGCAGATGCTGCGGGATCTCGGCTTCAAGGCGCATCCGCTCGGCAGCGCGGCGCTTGGCATCGGCCAGACCGGCCTGCTGCTGCACGCTGAGCAGCTGCGGCGCGAGGTCACCCAGCCAGCCCGCATCTTGGAAGGCAAACGTTGAGCGGATCTCCAAATCGACCATTTCTCGGTACAGGGGATGCGTTTCATCCCACGTGGTCGAAGCCAGCAGATCGGCTTGTGAGGCAAGAATGCAGTAGCGGCACGAGACCCGAGAATTAGTCTGATAGGTGGTGTGCATCGGGAAATTGCGCTCACCATGCAGCGCGCGCACCTCATCTAGCGTCCAATCGAGGATGGGCAACCACGTATAGCCCGTAGTGTTGTGGGTCGTGCTGATCAGCTTCTTCTGGAGCTTCTGGGGCTGGGCCTTAGCCCGAGCAGCGCTTTCCTCGCGACGAATGCCGGCAACGCTCAGGATGGTCGTATTGGGAAAGCGACGCACCAGCTCCGCACAGATCACGGACGTTTTCAACTCGGATGTACAGAAACGCATGGATGCGGTCGACCAGGGAAGGATGACTTTCACACATTCGAGGTGAATATAGCGCTGCACGTTATCCTGCCAGCGTTGAAGCCACCGATCCATCATGTCGCCTTTGGTGCGGCGCACCACCACCAACTCCAGCCCCAATCGATCCGCAAGACGCTGGCACTGGGGCAGCGAGGCGTCCCACTCCACCCGCCCCAAATCCGCGTGAATGAGGATGCGCGGCCCGGTGTGACCACGCCGATCGAGCTCCTCAGTCACGACAAAGCCAGCCGTATCACCGTCTTTTCCACCGGATACGCCAATGGCAATGGGTGCATTGGCGGCGATGAGTTCATCAATATGGGGTGTGGTGCTGATTGTGCGCATCATGCGTTCCTATTGCGCGTCATCTTCGTTGAGGGAACCACCTGCGCCGGGGAAGTGTTGCACCGCGCCCATCGGGGACACCATGCGACCTGGACTGGGTCGCGTGCACGCGCGCAGGCTGGCACCTCCGATATATTGGTTGTGAAAGGTCTGGTAAGCGTCTTGCGCTTGAGTCTGCTCGTGCGCAACGGCAGCCGTATCCGGCGGCGGGTTGTTTTCATTGACCTGATTTTGCCGATCCCGCTCCTGAAGCGCGGCGTGGCGAATACTTGCTTGCTCCAGAGCTTGCCGCAAGCGGCCTCCCTCCGGTGTGGTCTGGCATTGGAAACACATGGGGATCTCCTTACTATCTGGACGAGCAGATCATTCGAGGTCTTTTTCTGGCTTATCGAAACCCCTTTCTTCCTGAATTGGATAGCCAAGGTAGGTTCCAATCGGCGTCATAAGTGCTGCGCGCACATCAGATGGATTCGTCAGCCCCGAATACTCAAGCGTCCGCGCCACGAGATCATCAACCGTCGCTGGTCCTTCATCCGCAGCCATAACCAGGTATCGAATGATTGTGATGCGTAGCAAAAACTCTAATGGCCGAACCCGCATGATGGATCTCCGCTCGGGTGAGAGCGCCATTGCAACAGTTACAATGGCGCTTCTCTCATCTAACGCCCCAGCCCCGCGAAAACTTTCACGTGATCTGCCGATACCCCACCACGCGCTCATACCCCAGCGCGGCGAGGATCTTTGCGCCGGGGGCGCGCCGGCCGCACAGCACATCCGAGACATAGGCGGGCGAGATGTCGTGCTGTTTCGCAAACGCCTGCTGATTGCCCTGCGTTTCATTCAGAATGCGGATCGCGAGCTGCCCGCGCAGATCCTGGTCCGTGAGCAATGGGTTGCAAGATTTCATAACAGCGCCTCCATATGCACTTGGATGCCGTCAGTTCGCTTGTATTGCAGGTCGATGTACTCGGGATTGAGGTCGATGCCAATGCTGTGCCGGCCGAGGCGCTCGGCGACCCGGAGCGTGGTTCCCGAACCCGAAAACAGATCGAGCACGGTGTCGCCTGGGCGTGTGCTGGCCAGCAGCCCCAGCTCGACCAACTCTTCCGGAAAGGTCGCAAAGTGGGCCTCGCGAATCCCGCGTGCGGCAATCCGCCAGATCGTGCGACGATTCCGGCGCGCCGCCTGATCGCGCGCGGCATACTCCCAGATACTGCGGCGGTTGCGCGTCTCTTTGGAGAGGAACTCGCGGTAGTAGCCCTTCAAGACCGCCTTGGCTTCAGCGGCGAGCTGCTGCACCATCTCGGTGTTCTTTCCGGCCCCGGTTTGGGTGATGGCTGCTTTTCCGGTGTCGGTAATGCCGGCCGCGCGAATGGCATCAAAATGCAGCTGGGTCAGTCCGGCTTGCTGCGCAAGCTCCAGTGCGCGCTGGCGCTGCGGCCGGCGTCGACTGTTCAGGGGACCGAGTGTGCCGGTAGAGCCACCAACTGGCCGTCGATCAGTGGTGAAGGACGGCTCGGCAATCGCGTCGGCGTTGTAGGAATAGGTTTCATTCTTGCTCAGCAGGAAGATGTATTCGTGCGCTTTGGTGGGCCGATCCTTCACCGATTCCGGCATCGCGTTCGGTTTCGCCCAGATGACGTCCGAGCGCAGATACCACCCATCGGCTTGCAGCGCGAGCGCGGCGCGCCACGGGATGCCAAGCAGATCTTTCTGCTTCAGGCCGGGCGGTGGTTTTCGGTAGCCGCGCCGATCTGCGCGATGCTCCCAGGCTTTGTGGGCGCGTTCCGCCATAAACGACCCACCGCCGCCATTGCCGCCCGCAGCATACGAATCCCCGAGATTGAGCCACACGCACCCATCATCGCGCAGGAGCGGCCAGACCAAGCGAAAAATGGAGACCAGGTACCCAATGAACATGAGCGGGTCGGGCTCCATCCCAAGGCAGCCCTGCCACCCACCACAGCGGAGACAATACCTGCCACTCTGCTTGGTCTTCTGATGCCCGGCTGGAGCGTTGAGTTGCCGCCCATTCGGCCCTGCAACCCCATTGGCCCATGGCGCGCGAATGGGATTGCCCCACTCGTGGTTGCAGTCCGTATCGCAGCCTGGAATATGCACCGATGGCGGGACTGCCATCGGTGCATATTCCAGGCTGGGCCAGTTGGTCGGCGGCAAGTTGTAATCCCGCAGTCCATAATAGGGTGGGCTGGTGAATACACATTGCACGGTCTGCGGTGCCAGGCCGGGCAGCACATCAATGGTATCGCTGTGATAGATGTGGATCATGACCAGCGCTCCAAGGCCAGCCGGCGCGCGCGGTCATTCGGGATTTTCGTTTCTGCGGGGGTCAGCACCAGGATCTGCCGCGCGCGGCCTTGATCCACATAGGTAACTTCGGTATAGAGCGCGTTGAGGGCGCAGACGTGGAGAATCACCCCAAACGGAATGAGCAATTCCGTTCCGTCCAAGTCCGTCATGCTGACCGGCCGATACGGATCCTCACGGTGGAGCGCGGGTGCAGGAGCCTTATGCACGATCATCCTCTTCGGTTAAGGGTACGCCGCACGCGGCACACTCCACGGGACCCCCAACCGGCGATTGCAGTTCCGCGTAGGTTTGGTGCTCCAGATCGCCACCCCACCCATCAGTGCCGCGCGGTTCCGGCCCGGCCACAAGACTGGTCTGCAAGGGCGAGAGGAACGCATTCAGGGTCTGGGGATCCGGGATGAGCAGGGCATAGCACGCGCGGCAGAGATCGTGCGTGGTTCGGTCCTGATGCGCCGTTGGACTCTGGTTCGCGGTCGAGACCCACGCATCGACGTCCGGGCCTTGGTTTTCAACTCGTGGCATAGAACCTCCTGGTACATGGTGATTGTGACTGTTACAATGGCGATCCGGGTTATTCCATCGCGCCGGCGTACTTCCAGATCAGGTCGGCGAGCATGCGCTGGAGCAAGGGTGCCTGCGCGGCAGTCTCGAGGTGACCACCCACAGAGCCTCCCCAGAGGAAAATCGTCCATCCCAGGCGCCACGGGCCTTGCCGCCAGACAATCAGATCGAGCCAGAGCCGACGCCCACGGTAGCGAAGCGGCAGCCCGCCAAACGGTGATATGCGCATCCTATCCTCCTGGGGTCCATGTGTCCGTGCGACCGTCTTGGTGTTCGAGTGCCCACTCGCGGCAGTAGCTGGTCATTCCCCGATGCCACCCCCGGATGGTGCCTTCATTCAGCGCGGCTTGCACGGCAGCGCTATTCGGCTCGCCGGCATACTTGCTACCGTTCTTCCCGCCGGCGAGCGCCATGTACTCCCAAAGCTCCCCCGAGGCCCACACGCGCGGCAGATACAGCCACCACGGCTCCAGCGCACAGGCGAGCTTGTCGGCCACGCACAGGCGGCTGAATGGCACCCCATCGCGCTTGGCTAGGAAGCGACTATGGTAGTAGCTGAAGTGATACCAATCCTGGGCTGTGGCGGCGGCTGTTTCCGGATACGGCCCAACCAGTTCGCACACATACACCAGCCACCGCAGGGCTCGCGCGCCGAGCAGCGGATGGGTCTCACCCTCGGGGCCGTCGAGGTTCGGCTTGCCAAGGTAGCCCAGATCGTGCAAAACGAACGCCGCCCACAATTCCCACATGTTTGGCCACCCATAGAGCTTCCACCACGCCCACGCAACGAAGAACGGATGAATCACGAAACAGTGGGCGCCGAACAGAACCGAGCGGGTTCCGACCGGAAACAGGCGATTGAACAATCCTTTCACAAACCCTCCTATGCATCCTCTGAACGAAACAATTGCGCCTGAACTAATACCGGGAGCGCTGGGACCGGCTTCGCCTGCGTCACCGCTGGGCAGCGCCCATAGCCGGGGACCGTACGCATCGCCGCCCGATCCCGGTCCGGATGGATATCCCCGCCCCAGACACCGTGGCCGCTCGGGCGCTTGCAGCGCTGCCCGATCTTGGCGTGGCACGTGGGGCACGGCACCAGCAGGGCGGGGTCAACGGGCCATTCCTGGCCGCAGTTCAAGCAGGTGATCATGCGGGGCTGCTGGTTCGCCGGGCGGCGCGCCATCCCTTCTGACGCCGGGGAATGCCCAGATCTTCCATGCGGCGCTGGATCGTGTGCGCGCTGACGTGCAACTCGTCGGCAATTCGCTGCAAACTCATGCCTTCTTCTTCGTAGAGCTGGCGAATTTGGTCGGTTGGAACCAACACTCTGCGGGTTTCCACAACAGGTTGGCCACAGTGAGGACACTGCATACCTTCCTCCTTAGAACAGCATCATGTGCTGTTCGGTAATGGCGCGCGGGGTTCCGGTGGTCAGCCAGCGCACCGCCGCGTCACAGTACGTCTCGCTCAGTTCAATCCCAATGGCGCGCCGGCCGCTCTGTCTGGCTGCGACGAGAAACGCGCCACTCCCAAAGAACGGATCCAGACACAGATCGCCGGGTTGCGTGCTTTGTTCAATGAACGCCTGCATCAGGGATGTGGGCTTCTGCGTAGGGTGAATCTTGACTTCCCCACGCAGTGCCCGATCATCGAACCGGGTGCCCATGCTCTTGTCGTTCCAGGGCCGCGCCAGGCCTTGCCATCCGTAGAGGATGAATTCGGTGTCCTTCATTCCCCATTTGTTGGGAGTCTTCGTGCCGCGATGCCACATCAGCATGTTGTGAAGTCCCACGCGGCAGCCCCGATACGCATTCAAGCCGGCGTGAATATGCTTGTCATTCACCATGAGATAGAGATCGGCATTGGGTGCGAGGCAGCGGATCAGGGGCCGCAGGGTTTTCGCGCGGAGCGGCAGGGTGGCAAACATCTCGCCGCTGTTGTCATAGATCGAGGGATCCCAGATCCCGCCGTGCATGCGGTCCTGGCTGTTCGACCCCGGCGTGATCTTATAGGGCCAATCAGTGCAGAACATCGATGGGCGGTGGCCAGCCTGGTGCAGCAGCGGGGCAATCTGGAGGGCATCGCCACAAAAAATCGTGATCTGCCCATCATCGTAATAGGGTTTTGGCAAGATCAACATACTCACTCCCACGGTTTCAGCGTCCTTGCCCATCTAACGCAGCGACATGCACAAAACTTCCATGCAAGTTTTTGGCTTTCCAATGCGTTAGATGGAGTAAGAAGCACGAATCAGGGAGACGAACGAATGCAGATGTTGACGATTGAACCAGGCAAAGAGCCAGAGAGCACGCACCGCATCGCGGCCAAAACCCGCCAGTTTAGCGCGGTCAAGTTAGCGCATGTCTGCGCGGGGATGCTGTGGAGTGCCAGCGGCACGGCGGATGGACCGATCCGCCCGGTATGGATGGCGCTGGCCGGTGGGGAAGCTGAGCTGCGGCCCTTCGTGGCGAACATGCGCAAGGGCCGGCCCGCCATCTTGCACGATCCACACCGCAGTTCCTATAGCCGGGGCAAGCCAACGCGCTTTGAATTGCTGCGCAGCGCGGGCTATACCTATACCACGCGCCGCATTGTCCTGCCTGATGACAGTAACGGCGAAATTGTGATCGCCAGCTTGGACGATCTGTTGGGGATCGATCCCGGCCTCATCGCACCAGAAGGGATCCGCTTTCTCGCGCTGCCACCGCGTTGGTGGGTTGACCAGGAACGCGATACTCTCCGCACGGATCGGGCAATGGGCAGTGAGATTGTGCAGCATATGCGCCGCCTGACACCCCATTTGTACACGATCGGGATTGATACGCGCCTGCTTACCCCGGATGCGCTGCTTGCGCTGGTGCCGATTGCGGTCTATGTGCGCTCGTATGTGGATCGGCGCACGCGCCGGCCGATGTTCATGACCCCGGCCTTTGCGCTGCAACTCTACTTTGCGGGCTTGGCGAGTGGCGTGTTCAGTTTGGCAAGCTCATCCGCCAGCCGCGCCAACTACAAAGACAACCCGAGCGACCTCTGGCATTTTGCGCGGCACAAGTGGGCTGCGAGCTTCATTGAAGAAGAGACCGGGGCGGTCGGACTGCTGCCAGGGATAGCGGGATATGCCAGCCATGCGGCGGTGGATCAGCTGCTTGCCACCGAAGCGGCGCGCTATGTCGCGGTCCAAGAGTGGGCACACGTAGCCGCGTAAATCGAAGATTTTGGCGTCCTGATGCGTTAGATAGAGTGAACAGCGAGTGAAAGAGAGTAGGAAATGGCACGCATTGAATCGCAGGCATTAGGCGGGTATTACGCACTCCCAGCCGATCACATTGGGCCAATTGCCGCGCTGATTGATCCATCGGCCTGTGGAAAACTCGCGATCATTGATCCGTGTGCTGCCGATGGCGCGGCGGTGCTTGGCATCCTCGATACGTGGTGCGATTCAACGCGAATCACGCCCAATCTGTTTGCCTGTGAACTGGAAACCGAGCGGGCAGAGACACTCCGCCAGGCGGTCAACACCACATTGGGATGGCATGCGGGACAGTATGCCGTACAGGGTGATGCGTTTCGACTGACATGGAAGGGCGGCGGGCATGTGCTGTACTTGAACCCGCCGTATGATACCGATGCGCAAACCAAGCGGCTGGAACATCGCTTTCTGGTGCGCTTTACGGACGTGCTTATGCCGGGCCATGGCGCGCTGCTCTTGGTGGTTCCCCACTACGCGCTGGCGGCATCCGCTGCGCACCTCGCAACGCACTATGATTCGGTGTCGTGTTTTCGCTTCTTTCCCGAGGCATTCGAGCAATTTAAGCAGGTGGTGTTGGTTGCCCGCCGGCGCGAATCACCACTGCCGAATCCCGATGATTGGCTTCTCGCGCGCATCCATACATGGGCCGCTGATGCGGCCACGATTCCGACACTCGCAGCGGACCCCGCGCCCGTGCTGAAACTCTCGGGGCATCTGAGCACCCTTGAATACTGGCGCATGACCCCCATCGATGTGCACGGGTATCAAGCGGCGATGCGGGTAGGGATGGATGCCAGCGGCGGCATGAAGCGCTACGGGTTGGATCAGCCGATGGCGGCACTGCTTGGCGGGCAACCGTATGAACTCGCCATGCCACCCCGGCCCGGCCATATTGCGCAGGCGCTTTCGGCGGGCATTATGAATGGCGCCGTTCTCCGGCCGGATGCGGGCTATTTGCCCGATCTGTTAGCGAAAGGTGTGTTCGAGCGCGAGCTGGTGACCGTAGAGCGAAAGACCAATAAGGAAGGCGAGACCATTGGCGTGGTCCAAGTGCAGCAGCCGTCGTTGCGCCTGTGTGTCTTGGATATTGACAACGGGCGCTATTACGATGTGAAGCCCGGCACGGTGCCAACGGCTGCCGAGGATCTTGATACGTTTACCGTCGCCGATCTGTTGGATCGGTATCAGGGTGCGATGGGGGATGTCATGGCGCGGATGTGCCCCGCCATCCATCCGATTAACGACCCATCGGCCCGGCTGCCCTTGCCCGCGCTTGCGCGCACCCCGTACCGCGCGCAATTGGACGCCATTAGCGCCACGCTCAAGCTGCTTGGACGTGGGATCCATCCGTTTGTGATTGGGGAAGTAGGCACAGGCAAAAGCACCATTGCGTTGGCGGTGATTGCCGCCTTACAATCGCACCATGTTGCGACCGTGCGATCGGCCTTATCACAGCAGGGCCATGCCGCAGATGTGCGGCCGGTACAGCGTGCGCTGGTTTTGTGCCCACCGCATTTGCTCGAAGGCTGGCGGGATCAGATGCGTGCCGTCGTGCCAGGGGCGGGTGTCGTGATCATCCAAAGCATCAGCGATGTGCATGCTGATGTGCCCAGTCCGAATCCGGATGCACCCGGCGCGGGGTTGACCTTCTTTATTCTTTCGCGGGAAGCGGCCAAACTCAGCCATGGCGTTGCAGCGGCACGCACCGCACAGCAGACATGCCCGCGCTGTGGCGCATTCGTGGTGACCGTCGATAGTGTGTTAGCGAAAGAGCGTCGCCGGTGCACCCATCAACCCATGCAGCCGGCCAATACCCCGGCGCGCATTGCCACCGATCTGGCGGTGCTCTTGACCCCCGCCGCGCCCATGAACGCGCGGGTGCAACACTATGCGCCCCAACGGCTCTTGCGTGCCTCTGCGAATCGGGTGTTTGCGCGGCTTGCCGATCTTCCGAAGGAAGACCAACTGGCAGCCTATCAGGCCCTCTGGGATCGGCGCTGGCGTGGCATCGCCGCATCGTTTGAATCCAGTCCACTTGGCGCGCTTGCACAGCGAATCACCGCCTACATTGCCAAAACCTACCGCAAGGCATCCGATAGTGTGTTGGAAGAGCTGATTCTCATGCTTGGCATGTTGCTGTTTTCGGCGGGTGATGCGGCCCATGCAGCGCTGGTTGCACACGTTCGCACCCTGTATCTGCTCACCACAGCGGATGCCAGCCCCTACGGCAAAGCCGCGCGCGTGCGCAATGCCTTACGGGAAGTGATAGCGCTGCTGCCGCCGGATGCGCCCATGCAACAGGCGGTGATCCGTGAATTGCAGGCGCTCAATCTCGACAAGAATACGTATCCCTCGCTCACGGCATCAAACCCATGGGACAAGCTCACCAAAACCATTGCCCGCTTGCATGCGGATCTGCGCGGGGAAGGCCCGGTTGCTCTGGAATGGGGTGACTATGCCATTCGGATAACGAATACGCTGCGCTGGCGTGATCATGTCGCCGGGCCGCGTGCGGTGGAATATGCGCTCGAATTGCTAAGTAAGCATGCCACATGGAACGCAGGGGCGGTCTGCAACGAGCCGCTGTACAGTGCCGTGCCGACGCCACGCCGGTATTCGATCGCGAAGTACATCACGCGCCATGCACCGAATCGGTTTGATCTCTTGGTCCTTGACGAAGGGCATGAGTTTGCAGGGGATGGATCGGCGCAAGAGATTGCCGCGCACCGGCTTTCAGAGCTTGGGAAGCCCACACTGTTGCTGACGGGTTCCCTGATGAATGGGTATGCGTCCGGTCTCTTTCGGAATTTGTGGGCACTCTCGCGTCGGTTTCGGACGGAGTTTCGGCGCGATGAGGTCACCAACTTTGTGACGCGCTACGGGTATCGCAAGGTGCTGAGTGAAGCAGAGGATGACCAGCCCGCTGCCGTCGCTTCCTATGGGGCAACCACGGATCGGCGGGATGCCGATATGCGCGTGATCCGGACCCTTGGGGAAGCGCCCGGCGTGTTGCCCCTCTTGCTCTTGCAGCATTTGCTTCCCATCGCGGTCACCATTCAGAAGTCCGATCTTGACGACGCGCTGCCGCCGGCGACCCCAGAGATTATCACCATCCCCGCAGACCGCGCCAACTTTACCGATACGGTCCTGCGCACGCGCGGCCGGGCACTGCTGACTGCCACCGCACGCCAGATCGGGCAAGATTCGTTTAGTGGACTGGCGGGCAAGCTGTTTGGCGCGCTGGGGCAACTACCGAGCTTCTATGATCGGGCAACGCAAGACACCGGCAATGGCGTGGCGTCCCAGGCAACGCAGCGCTGGGATGTGCGCTACCCTGAGAGCATTGGGGCCGGGCTGGTCACCAGCGCCGATCTCTTTTCGGCTGATACGATCCTGCCGAAAGAACAATGGATGCTTGATACGCTCACACAGGAATTGGACGAAGGGCGGAATATCCTGATCTATATCACGCATGCCAATCTTGCGGAGCGCTTGCGCCGCTTGATTGCGGAACAGCTTGGCGTGGAGGCGGTGATCTTGACCGCCAACGCCGCCTCTACGCAGAAGCGGGAAGCCTGGATTAACCAGAAGGTGATCACACCGGGCAAGCGGATTATGATCGCCAATCCCGTGACGGTGCAAACCGGCCTCAACAATCTGGTGCACTTTGCTACGGTGCTATGGATGGAAAATCCAAACTGCAATGCCATCGTATTCCGGCAAGCCAACGGCCGGGTGCATCGCATTGGGCAAACCAAAGCGGTGCGCATCTTTGTTCCTGTCTATGGCGATACCGCCCAAACCCTTGCGCAAGAGCTGTTGACGCGCAAGATTATGGCCTCAGAGCAGGTGGATGGGGCGGATGTGCAAGCCTCGCTTGAAGCGGCCGGCGCGGGTGAGCGGGAAGCGATTGATACGCTCGAATTGGGCCGGGCGATCTATGCCATGATGACCAAACGCGCCGCGTAACACGGTCCATCCGCATCACGCGCCCATCGCGATTGTGACAATTCCAATCGCGATGGGCGCTGCTGTGTGCAAGAAAAGGTCATGCCAGGGCGTTAGATGAGCAGATCGCGATTGGAACTGTCACAATCGTGAGGAGAAAGGAAGGACGTATGACCACGAGTGTTGCGACGCACACGGCACCGTTGCTCTTCCAGCGTTTGCTTCAGCCGCCCGGCCGCTGTGTCGTGGGGTTTTCTGGCAGCCGGGAGCCGGACGATCAAACCTGGGAAGCGATGCGCCTGGCTGCGGAAACGGTGCTGTTCCTGGCCGACATTCCTGATCGGGAACGACTGCTGCGGGTCGGCGATGCGGCAGGGGTTGATGCGCTCATTCGAAGCGTCTGCGAGATGTTTGGCAAGGAGACCACCCATCTTCAGGTGTACGACCGGGATGTGGGTAGCGGATCAATGCACGCGGCCCTGATTGCGCGCTCTATCAAGCTGGCGGTGGATCTGAGCCGTGAGCCGGCCGCGCTGCTGATTGCGGGTCCTGCCAAAACCTGCCCATGGAGTATTCAGCCAACGGGCATCTGGATTGCGGGCAAGAACCAGCTACGGCAGAAAGAGACCAGCGGCACGTGGTCGACCATTGGCGTGGCGGTGGGGCTCGGGGTGCCGTGCCTGGTGTACTTGCCGCTGCCGATCATGCCACCCAATCGCGGCCGCTGGAACTGGCAGCCGACCGGAATCGACGGCTGGTGGGAACACGCGGGAGTGCACTAGCATGGCAACACGCGCACTACGCTTAACCGATCAGGAAGCCCGCGACGTGCTCGCCGGCAAGCAAACACTGATCCTGCGCCCGGTCGTTCCGACGATGACCGCGCCCAAGGTGCCGCCGATTCGGATGCAGCCAGCATGGGAACCGGGTGGTTATCAGGAGACCGATGAGCACGGCCGCCCTGTGTGGAACGGCTTTCACCCCGACTATCCCTATGACGCGAAGTGGTTTACCTGCCCCTGGGGCAAGGACGGCGATCGGCTGTATGGGCAGGAGGCCTGGCGGTGCGAAACCTTTCCCGCCAGTGGCAGCCCACCCCTCATGCACTTTCGCGCGGATCGGGGTGGGGAACACACCGCATGGACCCAGGCGCGCATGTGGCGAAGCGCAACGCAGCTCCGCAAAGAAGATGCGCGGATCTGGCTCACCATTCGCAATGTGCGCGTGAAACCGCTCTGTGATCTGAGCGATCAGGCGTGTAAGTCGGCTGGAGTGAAATCGTTTCTTCCGCCAGTCCCGTTTCCATCGGATTGGCCGCAAAACGAAGCAGGGAAATATCTCTCATCCTATGGGTGGGAATATGCAAGTGATCGTAGTGGCTTCGCACAATATCCACAAGCTGTCTTAGCAGCGGCTTGGGCGGCACGCGGGGTTGCTGTGGGCGCGTGGATGTGGCTGATCACCGTACGAAAGGACCGGGCATGAAACAATGGCTGATACGATGGCTGATCCAGTGCCGGCGTGCGCTGGCGACAATTATGATCCGCTGGCTCGACCGCTGGGCGGTCGGGATGGTCGTTCGGGAAGCCGATACGTTCTACCTCGCGGCCGGGCGCGCGCTGACCATTGCCATGGTGGATGGCCCGGTCAAACGGTACACACTGGTCGCTGGCGATACCTTGAGCATGGCACTGCATACCTATGCGGGTGGAGAGGAATTTCCCATCCCACTGACGGTCGCTCTGCTTGTCGGTGAACCAGCCGAGCGCTACCTCCAGGCACGAGCTGCGGAACCACTCCTTGGAAAGGAGTTGATGAATTGAACCTTCAAGGGAAATTGATCAACGGCGTCTGGCAGGGCGGCATTGAGTGGACCCGCATCCGCGAAGTGAGTGGGTTTATCCGGCGCGGCTATACGTGGAATGCCATTAAGGGCTGCCGGCACGGCTGTGCGTGGCAGATGCCTGATGGCACGGTCGTCGAATGTTACGCGAAGGGCGTCGCAGAGCGGCTCGCCCAGGCGGCCTATCCGCGCGGTTTTGCCGCGCACTATTTCGATTCCGATGCCGTAGCGGATCCACTCAGCGTTCATGAGCGCGCTGGTATTTTTATGGACAGTATGGCAGATGTTGCTGGGGCGTGGGTGCCAGCGGAGGAACGGGATCAGGTCCTTGCGGTCATCCGCGAGGCTGGCGCGCGCTACGGTCATATCTTTCAGCTCCTCACGAAAGCGGCGCCAGGCCTGCTTCGGTTCGATCTGCCGCTGAATGTCTGGCCAGGGGTCAGCAGCCCACCGGATTTCTTCAATGACGTGCGCGTCGGAGCCTTCCAGCGCGCCAATCGCATGGAGCGTGCGCTTGGGATCCTGCTGAGCCTCGCACTGGAAGACCCATCGCGCGTCACATGGATGAGTTTCGAGCCGGTCAGCTATGATTGGAGCGCGTTTGTGCGGCAGATGCCTGGCGCGCTGCGCTGGGCGGTGATTGGCGCGGGCACGAACGGGTCGACCGTGTACGATCCACAGGAAACGCATGTGCGCAACCTGCTCGAAGTCTTGGATCAGCAAGGCGTGCCGGTCTTCTTCAAAGGAAACCTTCGGCGTGCGGCGCAACGCTGGGGACTTGCATGGCGGGAGGAATTCCCCGCCGTAGATACGCCTATATTGAAGGAGGCCGCTTGAGCATCGTTGAATCCTTTACTCGCGAACAGTGGGAATTCTCTGGAGGCTGGGGCGCGGTTGCACACTATATAGACGGGGTCACACTCCTGTTTCGGGAAGATGATGACCCAGAGAATGATGTACTGCCGGTTATCATTCGACGCGACCCAGAGAATGGCTGGGCCGTTTGGGCGGAAGATCTACATCTCTTCCCACTGCCGTCGGTTCCCTTTCGTTTTTATCGGCGAACTGATATTGGCTGGGATCTCGAAAGTGAAGGGGCTGATATCCAGCGTCATCAAACCATTGGACTTCGACGTCAGGAGCCGCAAGAGCAAACTACATAGCCACTTGATTGCATGATGCTAAAGAACGAAGGGTGATTGTGACTGTCACAATCACCCTTTTGTGTGCAAGAAATGCTCATGCCAGCGCGTTAGATGAAGCATAGGTGATCACTAGAGAAAGGAAGATCTGTGAAACTGGCATGCCTTCAGGAGAACCTCAAGCGCGGCTTGGGCATCGTGAGCCATGCGGTCGCTGGCAAGAGCACCCTGCCCGTGCTGTCGAACATTCTGATCGCGACGGATGACGGACGGCTGAAGCTCGCCGCCACCAACCTCGAGATCGGCATTACCTGCTGGATCGGCGCGAAGATCGAGGACGAGGGCGCGGTGACCATCCCCGCCAAGCTGCTCTCGGATGTGGTGGGCGGCTTGCCGAATGACAAGATCACGCTTCAGCTTGATGCGCGTACCCAAACCATGGGGCTGACGTGCGCGCGCAATGAATCCAGTATCAAAGGCATTGAAGCCGATGAGTTCCCGGTCATCCCCAAAATTGATACCACCGATGTGGTGACATCCTTCCCGCCGGCACTGCTGCGCGAGATCATTGATCAGGTGGCCTTTGCCGCGGCGACCGACGACACCCGCCCGGTGCTGGCGGGCGTGCTGATGCGCCTGCGTGGCAAAACCGCGATGTTCGCCGCTGCGGATGGCTTTCGGCTGGCCTTCCGCACCGTGGAGTTGCCCGAGCCGGTGGCCGAGCCGGTGGAGGTGATCATTCCGGCGCGCGCGCTGCTCGAGCTGAGCCGCATCCTTGGCGACACCGAAAGCAATGTCGAGATCACCGTCACCCCAAACGGGGGACAGGTGCTGTTCCACACCGAGCAGGCCGAGCTTGTATCGCGTCTGATTGAAGGCCGCTTCCCCGAGGTCGAGCGGATCATTCCTACTAGCTACCACACCCGTACCGTGCTCGAAACGCAGGATCTGGCGAAGGCGGTGAAGCTGGCCTCGTACTTTGCGAACGCCTCGTCGAACATCGTGCGGCTCGCGGTGGAGTTCAGCGATGGACCAACCAACGGAAAAGTGGTGATTAGTGCGAACGCGGCAGAGGTCGGCGATAACAAAGGTGAGCTTGATGGGATGGTGGATGGGGAGGGCGGCCAAATTGCGCTGAACGTGAAGTTCCTGGCAGAAGCAATTGCCTCCGTTGGCACACCGCAGATCGCGATAGAGATGCAAACGGCGCAGAACCCGGGCGTGTTCAAGCCGATTGGTGCCGATGGCTATATGCACATTGTCATGCCCATGACGGTGCGCTAACAGAAACAACAATCGCACACGAAGGGAAGAACCAGCCCCAGGATGCCCTGGGGCTGGTTATTGTTTTTGTGCCCACCATTGCAGCGCCATATCGTGGCGGCATCCTTGAATTTCGAGGATGACATGGAGCGATCCTCCGATCAAGCCATTGGGAAGAAAGCGGCCATCCAATACGATGTCGCGCTCTTGTCCATCAATCCGATCGTGTGTATGGAGGCGGAACTGGTCGTCCGGCATATCGGCAGGTACGGCTCCAATAAATTGCCCATCTTTCGGTCCACTACATGTTTGACTCGTCATATAGGGCACATCCTTATACTCAAAGGACGTGAGCGTTACATTTTGGCCGGAGATCTGCAATTCAATAGGCAGATCTTGGCTCGTGCCGCCACGCCAGAGATCACCGCTGGAAGGGCGCGGTGCGGGTGGTGCAGGCGGTGGAAGCGTGGCGGTGACCGCAGCCACGATTGGTATGGGCGTCACGGTCACAACCAGGATCACTGGCGTATTCGTAGGAGGCACCGGCGTATTCGTAGGGGGCACATCGGTCGCAACCGGTTCCTCTGTCGCAGGTGCAGGCGGGCTCTCAGTCGGCGGAGCAGGAGGATCTTCTGTAGCTTCTGGTGCTGGAGGTGCCGTGAGTTGTGTAGTCGGCGGAGCGGGAGGATCTTCTGTGGCATTACTGCTGATTGCAGTCGGAAACAGCACAGGCGTCGGTTGGGTATTTAACGCTTGCAGTAACAAGGTTGTGACGATAAGCGCGACTAACCCCACTCCAAAGAGAGCTGAAATCATGCGCGGATGGCGCGCGGCAGGTGTTTCTAAAAAGCTCGAAACAAGGTTCCCGAGAATACTGACAAATGCCCCAACAAGTGTGAGCAAAACAACGCTGAGCACAACAATCAGGGACATGATGCGTCACTTTCTTTCTCAGCAGTAGTGTATCACAAATTCCACAGTGTTCGCTCTGAAACGTGTACACTACGATCAGTACAAACAGACCAGTGTAAAATGGGGGAAATACCCCAAGAAATAGTGGGGGAAAATCCCGCTTTTGCACACACAACAAACCCTGGAAGATGTGTGTTCTATCTTCCAGGGTTTGGTATTGGCCGTAACGCTTTACAACCAGGTGGTTCAAAACAACATTAGAGCCGGAAAGTTGCTTTCAGATCCGTGGGTTTTTAGGAGAGCGGGTAAATTCGTTGTTGCTCAACCTCAATCTCTATGATAATAAGTACGCCTAGCCTCAATTCTTGTGAAACAACTGCCTCATTCTTGTGAAATAAGAAGAGCTTTACGCCTAGCCTCAATTCTTGTGAAATAAGAAGAGCTTTACGCCTCATTCTGCCTCAATCTTTATGATTTCTTACAGGCTCAGTTCCATCCTTCAGGTACTCAGCACGGTAAACGGACCGCGCACGGCAGCGTTAAAATGAGCCGCAGCTTCCAAGGCCAGGAGAATGCGCTTCTGTGGTGCTCGCCCGCGCGTCGCATAGAGCGTGCCCAATGCCACCTGCTCCCCAGATCCAACCGCCGCGTAGCCAGCCGCCATAATTCCCACTTGATAATCATGCTCAATCACGAAGAGTTGGCCGGCGTAGCCCACCAGAAAATTGCCGCCCTGCTCCTGCTCATCCTCTTTCCGCGCATAGCCACCATCGCGCAGGCACTCGCGCACCGCATCAATAAAATCGACCACCATATAGTGATGCAGATCGACACCTAATGCTCGAGGTGGCGGGGTGAACGCATAGTGGAGCAATTGTCCCATGCGGAATGACGAGGTGAAGCCGATCACCATGTTGTCATGCACAAACACCTTCGCATCGGAACGGGTCTGAAGCTGATAGCCTGAGACGCCCGCACTATCGGCCCCCATCCAGACCCGCCCCTCATGCACAAGACCAACAATACAGGTCATAGATCACCCGAGTCGAATAGTTCCACCGGTCGCAATGACTGGCTGTCCACACTCAATACAAAACTGTGCGCCTTCTGGCAACGTATCACCACAGCGGGAACAGGTCGCACTTATCCCACACTCCTCGAACGGCGGGTTAAAAATCGCGTGTACTGGGAATGGCTCGTCTAGTGTATAGAACCACGTCACGGTTCTGCCGTGCGCCTGACAAAACGCTTCCAGCTCTGCATAAGTTCCGGTGAACTGCATTGGGCCAAGCGCCATGGAGATAACCCGCGCGCGATAGAGCGGTGAACGTCGTGGAGCAGGGAGTGATGGTACAGCACCCATTACTGATCCTGTTCTGATATGGCGTGAATATGTTTCGAACGTCGTCGCACGGTATCAACTCTTCGCTTGCCAGCGTTGGCGCTGCCGGCGCCCGACCTTCGCCGCAGCTCGGGTCAGTTGTGCTTCGATACGCACGCTCTGCCGGTGATAGCGCGGTACGCCACAGGTGCGCCGCCGCCGGCGTTTATTGATCTGAATGCTGAGTGCCCATCGCATGGCTAAGTAGTATAGCCCAATCTGCGTATGGACGCACGCGCCGGCCCGCGCGCGGCGGACGTGCCGCCTCATGCGAGCCGCACCCAGCGGCGGATCAGTGCCCGAGCAATGAGCAGCAGCAAAATGACCATCGTGAGTGCCCAGCGCACCGCCTCGATATACCAAGTGGTGCTATGATCATCCTTCGTCGGCTTCTGCGTTCTCATCCCATCCTCCCCACTACCACGTATGCATATGATCCAGCATTGTTTCGGGTGACCACAAGGTGGCATCCCAGACGGTGCGCTCCTGGGATTCGTCATCCACCGCGAGAAACTCCATCATCGCAATCCGCGCATGCGGAGGAATCGTGAGCGCCCAATCGTTGCGGTTGTATAGCGCGAGGGTCCAGATACCATGCTGCTGTACGCCACTGTGCAGCACCAGCCCCCAGGCGATGATCATGGGATTGGGCCGCAGCTGCGGGTGCAGCGAGCGCACCGTCGACCCCACTGCCTCCAGGGTATGCCCCAAAATCATCGCGCGTGGGCCAATCGTGATCGGGGTATCGCGGCTGTCGTAGAGCGTGTAGCACTTGATCGGGTCTGCCGTTGCCACATCAACGACGGGTGTCACCTTTTTGGTGCTCGCCTCCCCAGCTACGTGAAACCCATTCAGCGCCCGCGCAATACTGGTGATCGAGCGCGGCTTCCAGTAGTAGCGCCCAAGATGCAGATCGAGGTGTGCTGCCGTGATCGCGGACGGCGCGGGGTCACAGACCAGGAGGCCAGCCGCGAGACTGGCAGCCAGTTGCGCTTGGCCTAACATCCTCGTTCCTTTGCGACTGGTGTGCTGAGCATGCGGGCAATCTGGGCGGTCAGATGCTGGGCCGTGAAGGGCTTCTGCAGAAAGAGGATCCCGGCGTCGACCACGCCAGCCTGGGTGATGGTGTTATCGGTGTACCCACTCATCAGTGCCACCCGCACCCCAGGATACCGGCGATCAATCTCGGCCGCCAGCTGCGGGCCATTGAGCAGGGGCATGATGACGTCGGAGAGCACCAGATCGACAATCGGGGCGGCATGCGCTGCGGCGAGTTCCTCAAGCCGTTCCAGGGCTTCGAGGCCATTCACCGCTGATTCCACCATGTAGCCCGCCATCCGGAGCGTGCGCGAGACAAAGTTTCGCACGGCGGCGTCATCCTCCACCAGGAGCACCCGGCCGCGGCCGTGGGTAATGGTGTCATCCTGGCTCAGGGGCACGCCAAGCGCATCGTCGGCGCGATCGGGCAGCGGCGAGCGGATGGCTGGTGGCAGTAAGATTTCCACGGTGGTTCCATGGCCTACCGCACTTTGCAAGCGAATGGTCCCGCCGTGCTGCTGCACAATCCCGTAGCAGGTGGCCAAGCCGAGCCCGGTACCTTTGCCGTGCGCCTTCGTGGTAAAGAACGGCTCCATGGCTTTTTCCAGCACTTCCGGCCGCATGCCGGACCCTGTATCGGTGACGGTCAACACCACCCAATCGCCGGAAGGTAAATGCGGATCCGGGGGATCGGGGAGGGTCATGCGGCCCGTGGTCACGGTGATGGTGCCACCCTGCGGCATGGCATCACGCGCATTGACGGCAAGGTTGATCAGCACCTGGTCGAGCTGATGCGGGTCGCCAATGATATGGGGGACATCGTCGCCGGGAATACTGCTCAGCTCAATCGCTTCCGGCACCAGGCGCCGGAGCAAGGTCATACTTTCGACGACGAGCGTATTGAGGTTGAGCGTGCGGGGTTGAATGATTTGCTGGCGCGAGAAGGCCAGGAGCTGGTGCGTGAGCGCCGCGCCGCGCCGGCTCACAGTCAGAATTTCGGCAGCGTCTTGGTGCTCCTGCGTTTCGGGCTGCGTGCTGGTTAAGAGCAGCTCGGCGATGCCCATAATCGCGGTCAGCAAGTTGTTGAAATCGTGGGCAATGCCACCGGCGAGCCGGCCGATGCCTTCCATCTTCTGGGCTTGGATGAATTGGGCCTGCAAGCGCTTCCGATCCGTCACATCTTGGATCACCGCCATGCCGGCGCGACTGCTAAACAGCGCGGGAATTGGAATCGCATGCACCACATAATGCCGGCCGTTCACCCCAATGCGCTCAATCGTTCCAGCTTGGCCTTCGAGCGCGCGCAGATACAGCGGCAGGTAATCCGCGTGGGCCTCGGGTGGGAGCGTTTTGATCAGGAGTTCGCCTTCAATCGCGGCGGGATTATAGCCGCCTGTGGTGAAGATCGGCCCATCGACGAGAATGGCGCGCAGCTCCTGATCAAACTGGATGATCCCAATCTCAGGGAGATGCTGGGCGAGGGTCCGGTAGCGGGCTTCACTTTCGCGCAGGCGGGTCTGATAATGCCGATCCCGCCAGGTAAGGATGCCAGCCGCCAGAAAGAGCACCGTAGTGATGCTGAGCAGGAGCAGGGAATCACGCAGGGGATAACGGGTGATGGTGAGCAGCAGTGCCATGAGGATGAGGAGCACGAGGCTGAAGGCTCCGCCAATCCACAGGCGGCGTGGGATGGGTCCGTAATGCATGCGGGTTCCTCATGGGTATAAATACCCAATATTGGGGTATATTCCCGCACATTCTAACATGGGCACTGGTGATTGGGAAGAGAGCGGGTGCAACGACTACTCAGTCTGCCATCCCTCCAGTGCGTGCATCCAGCGCGCAAACTCCTCAAGTCTAATTCGCTCGCCGTGCAGCCAGACTGCGCCGTCGAAGTGTTCGTGGCGCGGCAGGCGGTCGGCGTCCACGCTGGCGTAGGTATAAGCACGCCCTTCGGCCTTCCAGAGGAATGGAAACGCGAGGCGCTGCTGGCCGTCCACGGCGGTACAAACGGTCGCCGTCTCAGTATGCGCAATCTGATAGAGATCGGCATCGGCGAGCGGCTGTGCGCATTGGGTGCAGACATGCAACTCACGCCCATCGGATGATGGCTCGCCATAGATCACGCTGCCGGCGATGCCGCCGTGCTCGTGGCGTGCGAGCAATGCGCCACATGTATGGATGAGATATTCCATTCGCATGTCTTTCTCTGAGGTGGGTAGCGCAATGATTACAATGCGCCAGCGAGCGGCAGTCCTTTGAGCGTATGATTTACGATTTGAATGCACCGATTGAGATCCATTTCAATCTCTCGGCGGTGAAAATGCAGGATTTTCCAGCCCTCATTTTCGAGATAGCGATTGCGCGCACGATCCGCCGCACCCATTTCTGTCGTGCGTTCATCCGGCGAGTGACTCTCGATGTCAATGGCAATACGGCGATGATGATCCACAATGATAAAGGCAACACGGTAGGAGCCAATGGCGTAGTGGCTGGTGAAGGCTGCTGAATCTAACAAGCGTGGCCAGGAATCGCGAAGTCCAAACAGCCCAATCAGGAATGCTTCTTCCACAGGCGTGGAGCACTCGTTATACAATTCCCCAAAGCGGGCCATACCCTCTAAGAAAGTATTTCCAATCTGTTCAACCAAGACTGCTTGAAAGTCAACCCGTTGCTGGATGTCCAACGCATTCGCAGCAAGCATCTGTTCATGCCACACTCGCACATCCTCAGTACTGGCATCGGGCAATAACAATGCAGGCCGCTGTTCCGCAAAGGTTCGTTGAATCTGGTGAATATGAGCGGAAACCTGATCCTTCAATGCATGATTCATCACTACCGAGATCGAATTCGCGCAATAATAGGTTATCTCGCGAGCCAGGGCAAAGATATGTGCATCCTGAACCAAGCGATTCATACCAATATGCGAATCACGCTTAAAGAAGGCATAGAGCCCAAATGCCAAATCCGCAAAGAGATCGGGTTGCGGCATATGCATCGCAGCCCCTTCCTCAAGCATAAACAACTCATGGCGAACAAAGCCATTGACAAGGGCTTTATACGGGGGAAATGATTGCTCGGGGGATAGCTTCATAGCACCCTCAGCGACGATACCAATAGATTGTGGTGTATAGTATCACGGTTTTAGAGTAAAGAAAAGAATTGATGCTGATCAACCGCGATTTTCGAACGGTAGCCTCGGGAACGGGCTGATTGATCGGTCAATTTCTCAATCACTTTTCGTTCATGCCCTTGCAGCCCGCGTAGCGGTCGCGCCCACGTCTCAATCCCCTCCGCATTGGTGCGCACCAGCGTGAACCCCGCCGCACGATACACCCCACCGTGATGGATGCGCGTGTCACAATAGCTAATCACCCGTTGCAATCGCCACGGCTCGGCCAACGTGACGGGCGGGTACGCCACCAAATAGTCAACCACCAGCTGCTTGAGGGCCAGGCCGATCGCGTGGGTCGCCGCATTCGGGATATACCGAGCGCCGCCTGTTTGGATCGACGGCGCCAGCCAGAGGCGCGCCAGATTGATGATTTCCCAGCGCGAATACTGCGCCCGCCCGCTTCGGACATCGGCGACACTGCCATAGGTAAGCCGGCCGGTATAGCAGCGGGTGCTCTCCGGCCGGCCAAACATCACACAACCAACAAGCTGCTCCTCGGCGACGACGACATACGTGAGGATGGAGCACCGGCTATCGACCGGGCGATGCAAATAGTGGTGCGCGGTGACCTGGGTTTGCGCCCATCCCTTTTCTGCGTCTGTGGCACGTCGCACGTTCATACTTCCTCGCTAATGATTGTACGGATCGCCGTCGCGCTCCACGTCCCAGGTACCGCGCTTCAGCATGATGTAGGGCAGCTTTTCTCGGTCCTCCGTCAGGGCCGATGGTACGGTGAAGGGATTGGTGAAATACCCGGATGACGGGTTGACGATATACCGATGCGTGAACCCTTCACTCCAGCGGCTCACGCTGAGCTTGACATCGACGACTTTGGTTCCAATGTCCTCGCCAGTATCCGCATCCTTTTCCCAGACCGTGAAGGTGCGCGGCTCGTACATGTAATCGAGGGCCTGCGGGAACGCCCCGCCCATATGGCTGCGCACCCCGTCGCCACCTTCCTTCTTCTGATTGATTGGGATGCCGGTCGTGCCCCACTCCTGATTGGCGGTCTTTAAGGTGTTGACGATCTGCTTGAAGGCATCCCAGTCTTGGGAGCCTTTGTAGCTGAGATCGGCGAGATGATCCCACACCCAGATGCGACAATTGAACGGCGGCCGGATGTAGCGATGCAGCCACTCATAGCCCTTCTGGAAGTCCTGAATGCCGTCCGTAGCGTCCAAAACCCACAGCTTCATCACATCGTCAATGAACTGTCGCGCCTTCTCCAAATAGCGCTGTTGGGTTTCGCTCAAATAGCGTGGCGACAAGCGCTTGGGGTCTAAGGTCATTTCGAGATGCTCGACCTTATCCCGCATCATATGATCTGTCGCAATCAGGACCGCTAGCCGGTTCCGCAGCATGCGCGCCCGATTGTCCGTGGTGAGCACGACGGTGGGCACGCCCGCCATCAGCAGTCGCAGAATGGACATCAACATGGTCCGGGTCTTCCCATCTTTGAAGACCCCCTGCCAGCCGATCATCTCGGCTTCGCCGCAGCCACCAGCCGTCACATCAAAAAACGGAATGCCGGTGTAGATCCCCGGCACATCCGCGAACTCTTCGCTGTTGTGGCGTTGAATGCTGTGATCCGCCACCTGCCCTGTGTGGGTAATCACTTTGGTCACCTGGTCGACGTGCAATCCCGCATAGCCGCGTGCGCCGCTGGGATCCATGAGCACGCGTTCGGTAAACTCCCGGCCGGCCGCTGCCAGGTTGCGGGCGATAGCCGCGTCTCGCACCAAACGCGCATACTCCGGGGCTGCGCGCACGACGGGACTGCTGCCGTTGTTATCAAGGCGGCGGAGCAGATCCGGCCGCACCACCGTCTCCCAATACCCAAGCCGCTGGAGTTCAATAATGACATTGCCGCGTTCCACCGTGCGGGGCTTTCCGTCTGGTGCCAGCGCGGGGTCGACCAGATTCCAAATGGCTTCGGCGATTGGGCGCGTCGCATCGCCGGCGAAATGGCGCCAGTCAAGACCCACGGCCGGATCATCGCGAAGGCGATAGATAGTATGGCTGTCGCCCAGACACGCACTCAGCGCCTGCTCCTCCGCAATATGCGGGAGCGCAGCGGCGGGATATTCTAATGGTGGCAGAATGGGGGTTCGCGTTTGCATCTTGCTCCTTCTCCTCTCGGTGTCATACATCCATCTAACGCAGCAGTTACACAAAAACTTTCCGTGGCTATGTGTGGCATAGCCACGGAAAGTGATGGGTCGGTGTGGTGACGGTTTACGTGGTACGGACTGCCGGGCGCTCGGGCACGCCGTTCTGCATGAGACACGCACAACAGGCGGCGCGCAGCACGCTTAATTGGGAGAGAGTGGCTTTCGCATCTCCATTCATCCAGGTCCGCTCAGCGACCCGCAGCTTGTGGGTCAGAATGGTCAGCCACGACCCAACATCGGATTCCGCCATCCAGCTGCTGAAGCTCTTCACTGCGGGAAGATGCTGCTCCAAGCACGCAGTGATCAAGCTGGCCACCTGAAGGATGCGACGGAGGGCCTCGTCATTGCCCTGTGCGCCACACCATGCATCCTCCGCCTTCCGAAGGCGGTGCCGAATGAGCGTCAGCCAAGCGCCAAGCGCATGCGGGTGCTCCTGAAGCGTGCCCCACTTTTGATCTTGATACTGACGCTCCCGCCGTATGGCGTGTTCAACCACCGCGAGATTGATGGATACGACCATACACATCCTCCTCTGTCATACCAATGCATCCAATACAAATTCGCTGCTGCCGAATGGGGCTGTTCGGTGGCACGGTGGGCCGGGCGAGCAGCGTGCCTTTCGGGATGAGTTCCCCGCAGCGTGCGCAGATATGCTCTGTGGCGCTCTTCCGCTGCATCGGGGTCCACACCGCGACTGATTCCAATGCGTGTTGAAAGTAAATTCGCACCGGCGATTCGGCTGAGCCAGGAACGATCCACGAAACAAACATGGCGATTTACCGTTTCAAACGCCCAATCGCCCGGCCGCCGCGTCGACCATCCGCTGCCTGATCAAGTATCTTCAGATCCCCTTCCTGGTAGGGCCGCATGCTCACCACCACATGCCCATCAAAATGCAGGAAGATCTGATCGCCCACGACCGATTTGACTGTCGCCGTTTGGTTGTAG